>JAPOPM010000066.1 GCA_026712905.1 Deltaproteobacteria bacterium | reverse complement strand
CGGCGGCATCAAAAAGTTGACCGTCTGAACTCTCAGTATTATCGTTAAGACACCAGAATGTAGTGCCAGAAGAAAAAAATCGACCCGCTAACCCCCCGAATTATAATGACTTTCATTTACCTATGTTAAACTTGGGCTAACATCTTCGATCCGCGAAAAAAACAATTCCGAACGGCCACGTTACCGCGGCAATGGTTGGCTTCTCTTCCCGAACCCGATACGTTTGTTGCCATCGTTATTGCGGAACCTGGGACACGCAAGATGGCCATTCGAATTACGCGCGTGTACACGCGCACCGGCGATGACGGCACCACCGGCCTCGTAGGCGGAAAACGCGTTCCCAAGGACTCCGAGCGGGTGGAGGCCTACGGCACCATCGACGAACTGAACGCGGTGGTGGGGCTGGTGCGCACCTGGAACGAGCAGGGAAGGGGAGAACGCGAGCTGCGCTTGAAGCTCGACGGCTGGCTCCAGCAGATCCAGCAGGAGTTGTTCGACCTCGGCAGCGAGATGGCAACCCCGGAAGGCTTCACCTACGACGGTATGCACCGGGTGGGCGCGGCGGAGGTCACCGGGCTGGAGCAGCTCATCAACGAGTGCCAGAAGGACCTCAAGCCGCTCAAGTCCTTCACCCTGCCCGGCGGTGGACCCATCAGCGCGCAACTCCACCAGTGCCGCACGGTGTGCCGGCGGGCCGAGCGGGAGATCCTCCGGCTGTCGCGCGTGGAAGACGTCGGCGAGTGGCCCCTCAAGTACGTCAACCGCTTGAGCGACTTCTTCTACGTCGTCGGACGCTGGGTGGGCAAGAATCTCGGGGAAACCGAGTACCTCTGGCAGAGGGGGCTGACCAAGGGCAGCTAGCTAGGACGGGCGGCGAGCCTCCGCGGGTGCGCCGCCGCGAACGCACGGAGTCGGACATGGCGGGAATTCTGGCAGGCAAGAAGGCGTTGATCTTCGGCGTGGCCAATGAGCGGAGCATCGCCTGGGCGGTGGCTCGGGAGTTGCACGCCCACGGAGCGGAGCTGGCCTTCACCTACGCCGGCGAGGTCCTGGAGAAACGCGTCCGCCCCTTGGCCGAGGGCATCGGCTCGAGCCTGGTCCTGCCGTGCGACGTCACCCGTGACGACGAGATCGAAAGCGTCTTCGAGGAGGTCGGGCGCGAGTGGGGCGGGCTCGACATCCTCGTCCACGCCATCGCCTTCGCCAACAAGGAGGATCTGGCGCAGCCCTACGTCGAGACCGGGCGGGCCGGGTTCCACACCGCGCTGGACATCAGCGCGTATTCGCTGGTGGTGCTGACGCGCCACGCGGCCCGGCTCATGAAGGGGCGCGACGGCGCGGTGGTGACGCTGACCTACATGGGGTCCGAGAAGGTGGTCCCCAACTACAACGTCATGGGCGTGGCCAAGGCGGCGCTGGAGGCCAGCGTGCGTTACCTGGCGTACGACCTCGGGGCGGACGGCATCCGGGTGAATGCCATCTCCGCCGGGCCGGTAAAGACGCTGGCGGCGGCCGGCATCGCCGGGTTCCGGGACATGCTCCGCCTCGCGGGCGAACGTGCGCCGCTCAAGCGCAACGTGGACGCGGCCGAGATCGGCCGCACGGCCGTCTATCTCGTGAGCGAACTGGGCAGCGGCGTCACCGGCGAAACGCTTCATGTCGACGCCGGTTACAACGTGATGGGGATGTAGGCGCGGCGGCCGCATCGGCGCGGAGCCGCGACCCACAGGACACGACCAGGAGAGACCGTGAAGGAGATTTCGCCCCAAGAAGCCTACGACACGCTACGGCAGGACACCGGCGCCGTGTACATCGACGTGCGCACGGTGGAGGAGTTCGCCGCGGGGCACCCGGAGGGAGCGGTGAACATTCCCATCGCGTTCCACGATCCGGCGCAGGGCATGGTCTACAACCACGAATTCGTCGAGGTGGTGGAGCGCCACTACGCCAAGGACCGGAAGCTGCTGCTGGGCTGCAAGGCGGGGCCGCGCTCCAACAGCGCGGCCAACCTGCTGGAACAGACGGGTTACCAGGACGTCGCCAGCGTCGCGGGCGGCTTCGGCGGCATGCGCGACCCCTACGGACAAGTCGTGGTGGAGGGGTGGGCCGGCCTGGGCCTTCCGGTGAGCCAGGAGAACGGCGAGGGGACGAGCTACGAGTGGCTGGCGGCCGAGCGGTGACGCGGCCGCGCGGCGGTTGAGGGCGCATCCGTCACCACGACCGTTGGGTGCTTGACACGCCTTGTGGTTTCAGTGATAAAGGCACGTTTGATTACGTAGTATCTCCCAACACAACTCCAGCATCTGCCATCTGCCGAATCGGCCCTTGACCCGGTACGAAGGGTAAGAGCTTCCCCTGTCGCGGATCGCGCTTCCAACGTTCAGAGACTATCGTATGGACACCTTCAACTCATTCTTCATAGGCTTGGCCAACATTCTGCCGTTCTCCGAGGCTGGACAGGATCCCTTCCTGTTCATGCTCATCGGTATCGCCATCGGGTTCGTGGTGGGCATCCTCCCCGGCTTGGGCGGCGCCACGACGCTGGCCCTCATGCTCCCGTTCATCTACAACATGGACCCCACCACGGCGTTCGCGTTCCTGTTGGGCTCCAACGCGGTCACCGCCACCACCGGGGACATCACCTCGATCCTCTTCGGCGTGCCGGGCGAGGGCATCACCGCCGCCACCATCGTCGACGGCCACCCCATGGCCAAGAAGGGCGAGGCCGGGCGAGCCCTCGGCGCCGCGCTCATGAGCTCGCTGGTGGGCGCCGTGTTCGGCGCGTTCGCCCTGGCGCTGGCCATCCCCATCGTGCAGCCGCTGGTGCTCTCCATCGGCTCCTCGGAATTCTTCATGCTGGCCCTTCTGGGGATCACGTTCGTGGCCTCCCTGAGCGGCGGCAACATGCTCAAGGGATTGTGCACCGGCGCCCTCGGGCTGATCCTCGCCACCATCGGCCTGGACCCCATCGAGAGCGTGCCGCGCTTTACCCTCGATCCGCTCATCGGCGAGGATGCCGCGCTGTTCCTGTGGGACGGCCTCTCGCTGGTCTCGGTCACCGTGGGACTGTTCGCCATCCCCGAGATCATCGAGCTGTCGGTGCAGGGATCGAGCATCGCGCGCCAGTCCACCGGCAAGCTGGGCGGCGTCATGCAGGGCATCATGGACACCTTCCGGCACTGGAAGCTGGTGCTGAGTTGCAGCGCCATCGGCTCCTACATCGGACTCATCCCCGGTCTGGGGGGCGGCCCGGCCCAGTGGGTGGCCTACGCCCACGCGGTGCAGAGCTCCGGGGGAGACAAGGACCGCTTCGGCAAGGGCGCCATCGAGGGCGTGCTGGGACCCGGCGCGGCCAACAACTCCAAGGAGGGCGGCGCGCTGGTGCCGACCATCGCCTTCGGCGTGCCCGGGAGCGTCTCCATGGCGATCCTGCTGGGGGCGTTCATCATTCAGGGGATCGTGCCTGGACCGGACCTGCTGGATCCGGAAAAGCACCTGGACCTCACCTTTTCCTTCGTCTGGATCATCGTCGTCTCGAACATCATCACCGTGGCCGTCTGCCTGCTGTTCCTGAACCAGCTCGCCAAGATCACGTTCGTCAAGGGCACCTACCTGATCCCGTTCCTCCTGCTGCTCATCTATCTGGGTGGCTTCGCGGTCAACAACGCTTTCGGCGACATGCTGCTGGTGCTGCTGTTCGGCGCGGTGGGATGGCTCATGGTGCGGTTCGACTGGCAGCGTCCGCCTCTGCTGCTGGGGCTCGTCCTGGGCGGCATCGCGGAGAACAACCTGTTCATCGCCACCAAGGTCTACGGCGTCGGTTTTCTCCTGCGGCCGGGCGTGCTCATCATCGCGGCCCTCATTGTGGCCGGAGCGCTCTATCCCCTTTATCAGTCCTATAGGGAGCGCAAGCGGGCCGAGCGCCACGAGGACAAGTTCGCCGTGCCCGGCATCACCAAGACGACAGAGCCGCTGGCGCGCAACGACCGCATCGCCAACGGTGTCTTCGCGCTGTGCTTCGTCGCGCTGTTCGCCTACGTGATGCGTGAAGTCTTCTTCGGCTTCGGCGCTTACGAGGAACGGGCCGCGCTGTTCCCGTTCATCATCGGCCTTCCCGCCCTGGTCATCAGCGGGGTGGTATTCGTGAAGGAAATCACCACCACCACCCGAGTCGTCGTGCACGGGGAAGAGGGCGTCGAGGAGGTGGAGGAGATTTCACCGGCGGAGACGCGCCGCCGTACCCTGGCGATCAGCGCGTGGGTCGTGGGATTCTTCATCTCCATCTGGCTGATCGGTTTCGTGTGGTCATCGATGGTGGCGAGTTTCCTCTATCTCAAGGTCGGGGCGCGGGAGAGCTGGCTCATGTCCATCGTCCTGACCGCGGTGGCGTACGCGTTCTTCGCCGGCATCTTCGACTGGGCCCTCCATCTGCCGTTCCCCCCCGGCGACCTGTTCGTATGGCTGGGGCTGGAGTGATCCAGCCGGTGTCCCGCGTCGCACGGCGTCACAATGTGACGCGGGACATGGAATCAGCCGGACACGACACTGGTTTGACCCCCCGGAGGGCGTCCGATAGATTCTAATCCATGCGGAGAGCCCTCTACTTCTGGGCGGTGGTGCTGTTGGTTGTCTGCCACGCGACGGTGCCGCTCCGCATGCCGCCCGTTTACGCGCTTTCCCAAGACGAAGAGATCCGCATCAGCCGCCAGTTTCGGCGCGAGGCCCGGCGTCAGCTCAAGTTCATCGAAGATCCCGAGGTCGAGCTCTATGCCGACCGTATCGGCCGCCGTGTGCTCGAAGCCGTCGGCAACATCCGATACCCGTACCGTTTCTTCGTGATCGAAGATTCGTCGCTGAACGCGTTCGCGGTCCCCGGCGGCAGCATCTTCCTGCACTCCGGCCTCATTCAGCGGGTGCGGAGCACGGACGAGCTTGCTTCGGTCATCGCCCATGAGATCGTCCATGTGAACGCTCGGCACTTCCACGTTCTCGCTTCCTCCACGGACGTCGCCATGCTCGTGGGCATGCTCGGGGTGTTCCTGGCACCGGTAATCGGGCCCGCCGCGCTGGCGGGGCCCGCCGTGGCCATGTCGCGGCAACTGGAGTTCAGCCGGCAGATGGAAGAGCAGGCGGACAACCTGGGCATCGGCTACCTCGCGGGCGCTGGTTACGATCCCCAGGCAGCGGTTACCTTCATGCGCAGGATGTACCACGACCGGCTGCTCAACCCCGTCGGCAGGCCCGCATACCTACTGACGCACCCGTTGACGGATAAACGGATCGCCAATCTGTCGGCATCGATACGCGCGCAGGGGCTCTCGGCGCCCCGTTTCAGGGACGTCGACGACATCCAGCGCGTCAAGTTGTTGATCGAGTTGCGGGACGAGCCCGAGACGGTGGTGGAACGGCTGCGGAAAGAACACGAAAGCCGCCCCACCGCGGCCATGCCCGCGTATTCGCTCGGACTCGCCTATGCCGCCACCGGCCGGTGGGTGCAGGCACGCGACATGCTGGAACGGGCGGCGCGGTTGAACCCGGCCGTCCCCAACCTGCATCGGGACCTCGGGCGCGTGTATCTGCACACGGAGGAGATCTCCAAGGCGCATGCCGCCCTCGATCGCATGCTGGAACGTCAGCCCGAAGATCCCATCAGCCACCTGTACCAGGGCCGGCTCTTCGAAAAGGAGTCGCGTTTTCGGGACGCCGCGCGCGCCTACCTGAAGGCGCGTCAGTTCGCGCCGTTCTGGCCGGAGGCCGCCCGCCGTCTCGGATACGCCTATCGAAAGCTGAACCAGCCCGGCAAGGCGCACTACTACCTGGCGCAGTCGTACCTGCTGCGGGACGAGACCGGCAAGGCCATTGACGCGTTGGAGCGCGCCGCCCAGCAGTACGCGCCGGACTCGCCGAGGCTTGAGGTGATCAAGGACGAAATCGCCGCCATTCGAGCCGGCGGTTGAGGCCCCCGGGTTTCCGCCCGCGCGCCCGCGGCGGTCATTGTCGACCCATGAGCGCGTCGTAGAGGCGCTTGCGGGCCTGCACGTAGATCTGGCAGATTCTCGCTTCCGTCACCCCCAGCCCCTCCCCGATCTCGCGGAACTTGAGCTCATGATAGTGGCGTAGCGTGACCACTATCCGCTCTCGCTCCGGAAGCCGGGCCACCGCCTGTTTCAGCTTGTCCACCAGGTCGACGCGTTCGACGTGGTGACACGGGTCCCGATAGAGTTCCGGGCCGGCGGCGCTGCGGTCCATGATCAGATCCAGCTCGCTGCAGGACGGGTCGTCGAGGCTCGTGCAGCCGTTGTCCCCCACCTGGTAGTTGAGCTTGTGGTACCGTTCCAGAGGAAGTTCCAGCTCCCGGGCCATCTCTTCGGAGGTGGCCTCGCGGCAGAGTTGGTCCGTGAGCCGCGCGCGTGCCGCGGCGAAGCGGCGCCCCCAGGCGCGGATCGAGCGGCTGACCCAGTCGAGCGAGCGCAGGCACTGGATCATTTCACCGTAGATGCGGTGTCTGGCGTAGACGGGAAACGAGACGCCGCGTTGCGGATCGTAGCGTTCCAGTGCCTCCAGCAGGCCCACCACGCCGGAGTTGATCAAGGCATCGACGTCCACGTTCGGCGGCAGCCGGCGGTGAAGCTGACGGGCGATGGCTTCCACCAGGGACAGGTGCGCCGCGACGCGTTCGTCCCGACAATCCTCTTCCGCGGCCGCCTCCAGGTTTCCCGGCTCCGGCTCGCATGGGGGCTCCTTCATGCCGCAACATGAGGGCAACCGCCGTGCCAGCTCGGTGAGAGTGCCCCAAGGTCAACAACCACGGGCACTTAGCCGAGGTTGCCGGCAGGCGAACCTGGGAACGAGGTGTCAACGGGAGGAGATCGGCGTCAAGTCTTCGCCGGTGAGGACGGCAGGTTCAGCGATACAGTTCCACCAACTCCACCAGTCCCAGGGCGCGCATCTCGCCGAAGAGGTGACGCTTGATCTCGTCGACCGTGTCCATCCGGAGCGCGGTGTTCGCGATGGCTTGTGCCCGTTCGTAGCTCACCGAGCGTACCAGCTTGCGGACGACGGGTATGGATAGGGATTCCATGCTGAACTCTTCCAGGCCCAGCCCCATCAACAACACGGTCGAGAGCGGGTCGCCGGCCATCTCGCCGCACATCGCCGCTCCCTTGCCGCGCTCCCTGGCGGCCTGGATGACCTGGCTCAGCGCGGACAGGACCGCGGGGTGGAACGGTTCGTACAGGGGCGCGACCTTGCGGTTGCCGCGGTCCACGGCCAGGAGGTACTGGATGAGATCGTTGGTGCCGATGCTCACGAAATCCACTTCCTCCACCAGGCGATGGGCCATCTGCACGGCCGAGGGCACCTCCACCATGATCCCCAATTCCATTCCGGCGTCGAAGGGGACGCCGTGGCGGGTGAGCTCCACCTTGATCTCGCGTACCATGGCCTTGACCCGGAGAATCTCCTCCAGGCTCGACACCATGGGGATCAGCATGCGCACGGGTCCAAGGGCGCTGGCCCGCAGTATGGCGCGGAGCTGCATTCGGAACGTCTCGGACACCTCCAGCGACACCCGGATGGAACGCCACCCGAGAAAGGGGTTGGGCTCGGAACGAGCGATGCCGACATAGGGTGGGTACTTGTCGGCGCCGATGTCGAGGGTGCGGATGGTGACGGGCTTGCCGTCCATCCCCTCCACGACCTTCTGATAGAGGGCGAACTGCTGCGCCTCCGTGGGAAAGTCGTGGTAGGCGAGAAACGGGATCTCGGTGCGGTAAAGGCCGATGCCCTCGGCGCCGTGGGCATGGGCGAACCGGATGTCCGTGAGCAGGCCCATGTTGGCCAGCAGGCGCACCCGGCGGCCGTCGGTGGTCTCCGCCGGCAAGTCGCGCATCTCGTCGAGTTCGCGATTGACGGCCAGATAGTGCCGCTCCACCCGGTCGTACTCGCCGATGATTTCCTTGTTGGGATTGACGAACACCACTCCGGAGTTCCCGTCGACGATCAACGAGTCCTCCGTGCGCACGCTTTCGAGCAGGCCCTCCGCCGCCACCACGGTGGGGATCTCGAACGACTTGGCGAGCAGCGAAGCGTGGGACGTGACGCCGCCCGTGGCCAGCACGATGCCCTGAAAGCGATCGCCCTCGATGACCGCGAGATCGGCCGGCGAAAGGTCTTCGGCCACCAGGATGGCGCCGCTGTCCGGAGTGGTTTGCTGGCGGTCTCCGGTGCCGGACAGGTTGTCCAACAAGCGCTCGGCGACGTCGCGGATGTCGGCCGTGCGTTCCTTGAGGTAGCTGTCGCCCACCTCGCTCACGGTCTGCATGTGCTTGCGGAAGGTGCTGGCGACGGCGTAGTAGGCGGTCAGTCCCCGCTCGCGGATCCGTTTCTCGATCTCGTCGTGCAGGACCGGGTCGTTGAGCACCAGCCGGTGCACGTCGAAGATCGCCCCGGCCTCGTCGGAGATGAGGGCGATCATGCGTGTCTTGATCTCCGCCACCTGGGCCACCGAGCGCCGCACCGCCGAACGAAAGCGTTCGACCTCGCCCAGGGGATCGCCGGTGTGGGACCTGTTGATGGCGCCGAGGTCGAGACGCCGCTGCATGATGTGCGCCTTGCCGATGGCGATGCCGGGACAGGCGGTCAGCCCGGTGAGACGGCTGCGGAACTTGCGCGGCGCCTCGCCGCTGCGCTGCTTGCCCCGTCCCTCGGACGACCGCAGACGCCGCAGCGCGCTGACCATGCGCCGGCGCGACTGCTTGCGCTCGCGTTCCTTGTCGTTGAGTGAGTCCATCAGCCGCGCGTGCACGATGGTGGTGGAAACCTGGACGGAGATGGCCTTGAGCAGACGGATCTCCTCCTGCGTGAACTCGCGCGGGCGGGAGGTCTGCACCACCAGGACGCCGATGGGTTTCTTGCGCGCGCTGACCGGGACGCCGAAAAAGGAGTGGTACCGTTCTTCGCCGGTTTCCGGGAAATAGAGGAACCGGGGATGCGACGGAGCGTCCATCACCATCACGGGCTCCCCGGTCTCCACCACCAGTCCCGCCAGCCCCTCGCCGACGTTCATGGAGACGTGCCCCACGGCCACCGGGTCCAGTCCCTTGGTGGCGCTGAGGGTCAGCCTGCCGAGCTCCGTGTCGAGGAGGTAGACCGAGCACACCTCGGTCTGCATGCGCTTGGCGACGATGCCGGCGATGCTGTTGAGGCATCCTTGCAGGTCCGCGGCTTCGTCCACGAACCGGCCGATTTCCTCCAGGGTCACCAGGTGGGACGCGTCTTCCTCGGGGGCGCTTTCGGTCACGTTGATCATGGGCTCTTTATAGCGCAATTCGTGAGACAGAGCACGACGCATTGTCCGTCGGGCGGGCCTCCTCCTCACACGAGGAAGCTCGATTTGACCCGGTTTTGGGCAGATGTTACGTTGCCCCGATGTCCGTTCAAAGACTATCTCACAGCCAGGAACAGCGGACGGATGCTCTCGCCGATCACGTTCGCGCCATCCTCTCCGGGCTCGGGGAAGACCCCGACCGGGAGGGCCTCCAGAAGACCCCGGACCGAGTCGCCGCCGCGCTTTCCTTTCTGACGAGCGGCTACGAGGAGGATCCGGAAGCCATCATCAACGGAGCCCTGTTCACCGAAGACTACCAGGAGATGATCCTGGAGAAGGACATCGACTTCTTCTCCCTGTGCGAGCACCACTTGCTGCCGTTCCACGGCAAGGCCCACGTGGCCTACATTCCGCGGCACCACATCGTCGGGGTTTCCAAGCTGGCGCGGCTGGTGGATGCCTATGCCCGGCGCCTGCAGGTGCAGGAGCGGCTGACCAACCAGATCGCCCAGACCGTCATGGAACGCATCAAGCCGCTGGGGGCCGCCGTCGTGATGGAAGCCGAGCACATGTGCATGCGCATGCGCGGCGTGCAGAAGCAGAACTCCACCATCGTGACCAGCGCGCTGCTGGGCGCCTTCCGCACGCAGGACAAGACGCGCGCGGAGTTCATGAATCTGATTCGTGGACGTCAGTTCTGATTCATGTCCATGGAAATCAAGCTGAGGGAGATAACCCCGGCGCGGGTAGGGAGCGCTCTCCTGGCGCTTCCGGTTACGGACAAGGGGCTTGAGGACCGCTTGGTGCGGACCCTCGACGGCCAGCTCAAGGGCCGGCTCGGCGCGCTCATCAAGAAGAGCGGTTTCAAGGCCACGAGCGGCGGCTCGCTCCTGATCGCGACTCACGGCGCCATTCCCGCCGGGCACCTGCTGCTGGTGGGGCTCGGGAAGCATGACGACGACCGCATCCATAACTGGCGTGTGGCCGGGGCGGTCACCGCCAGGGAGTCCGCGCGGTTGTGGGCTGACGAGGCGACCTTCATGCTGCCTCAGGACCAGCAGGTGGATAGGGTGGTAAGCGCGGTCGCCGAAGGCGCTCTCCTCAACAGCTACCGCTTCACCAAGTACCGCACCAACGGCAACGCGGCGGCCGGGCTCCGCACCCTCGTCCTGGGACGCACCGCGGGCACCCGGAGCGCGGCGCTGGTCCGTGCCGTCAAGCGCGCGCGGCTGGCGGCGTCGGCCGTGGCGCTGGCGCGGGATCTGGTCAACGAGCCGCCGTCCACGGCCAACGCGGCATACCTCGCGGAGCAGACGCAGGCCGCCTGCCAGGGCGAAGGGCTCGAGGTCGCGGTGTGGGGCAAGCGAAAGATCCAGCAGATGAAGCTTGCCGGACTCCTCGCGGTCAACCAGGGAAGCCGCGACGAGCCGCGTTTCATACACATACGCTACCGGCCCAAGGGGCGGGCGCGGAAGAAGGTGGCCCTCATCGGCAAGGGCATCACGTTCGACTCCGGCGGATTGTCCCTGAAACCGCCACGTTCCATGGAGACCATGAAGCTCGACATGGCGGGGGGCGCGGCGGTCATCGGGGCCATGAGCGTGTTGCCGGAGCTGGCCCCCGAGGTCGAGGTGTTGGGCCTGGTACCCGCCACGGACAACCTGCCGGACGGCGGCGCCCAGAAGCCGGGAGACGTCATCCGCTACCGTAGCGGCAAGACCGTGGAGGTCATGAATACCGACGCCGAGGGCCGGCTCATCCTTGCGGATGCATTGACCCTGGCGGCGGCGGAGAAGCCTGACTGCATGATCAATCTCGCCACCCTCACCGGGGCCTGCGTGGTGGCGCTGGGCAACGAGTTGGCGGGACTGTTCAGCAACGACGATGAGCTCGCGGACCGATTGATGGCGTGCGCCCGGGATGCCGGCGAAGGGCTCTGGCGGCTGCCCCTGGCCGCCGAGTACCGCGAGGACATCAAGAGCAGCGTCGCCGACATCAAGAACGTGGGCGGCGGTTCCGCCGGCGCCATCACGGCGGCGCTGTTCCTTCAGGAATTCGTCGGTGAGGTGCCCTGGGCGCATCTCGACATCGCCGGACCCGCCTTCGCGAGCAAGGAGCACCTGACGTATCCGAAAGGGGGGACGGGGTTCGGCGTCCGCACTCTGTTGAACGTCCTTTCGGAGATATGAGCTTGGCGCAGGACATTGGAAGGGAGACGTTTCCATGGAGATATCCCATGTCGCGGACAACGAGTTCGAAGCGCAGGTGATTCGCGCGCCTTTGCCGGTGCTGGTGGATTTCTGGGCTCCGTGGTGCGGTCCATGCAAGGCCATCGCGCCGGTGCTGGAAGAGTTGGCGAGTGAGTACGACGGGCGTCTCAAGGTGGTGAAGATCAACGTCGACGAGAATCCCGAGACCCCCAGCCGTTACGGCGTACGGGGAATTCCCAACCTGATGATCTTCCGGGAGGGAGCTCTCTCGGGCCAGATCGTCGGCGCCGCCCCGAAGGCCAGACTGGTAGGCGAGATCGACAAGGCCCTGGGCTGACGCGCTAGCGCGTGTTGCGCCTCATGCTGACGTTGACCAGGAGTCCGAGGGCCAGCATGGTGGTCACCATCGAGGAGCCGCCGTAGCTGATGAGGGGCAAGGGAATGCCCACCACCGGCAGTAGCCCGGTGACCATGCCGATGTTGATGGAAAACTGCCAGAACAGCATCGCCGCGATCCCGGCGGCCAGAAGCACCCCGAAACGGTCTTGAGCCCGCCGCACTACGCGTAACGCCAGCAGGATCAGCAGCGTATACGCGGCCAACAGCACCACGCACCCGGAAAATCCCCACTCTTCGGCGAACACCGCGAAGATGAAATCGGTATGCTGCTCCGGCAGGAACTCCAGGCGGTTCTGGCTACCCTGGAGGTATCCCGTGCCCCAGAGACGTCCGGAACCGATGGCGATCTTGGACTGCACGACGTGGTAGCCGGCTCCGAGCGGATCCGACTCGGGGTTCATGAAGGTCCAGATGCGGGTCTTCTGATACGGTTTGAGGAACTGCCATCCGACGGGCAAGGCGGCGATGGCCGCCACGGTGAAATACACCAGCGAGCGCACGCGCAGCCCGGACATCACCACGACCGCCATGGCGATGAGAAAGATCAATACGGCCGTGCCCAGGTCCGGCTGCAGGAGCACCAGCAACAGCACCGGGGCACAAAGCATGAGCGGTACGCCCAGGGCGGTCAGCGAGTAGCCGGGCTCGTAGTAGCACAGGGTCTTGGCGAGCACGAGCACAAGCACGAGCTTGGCCAGCTCGGAGGGCTGAAAGGCGAAGAACCGGAGGTCCAGCCAACGCTGTGAGCCGCCGCTGGTGATGCCGATGAGCAGCACCAGGCCGAGGAGGAGGACGACCGCGCCGTAGATGGGATACGCCCAGCGGTTCAGGCGCTGGTAGTCCACCGAGAAGGCCACCACCATGCAGCACAGGCCGATGACGAGCCAGTAGGACTGCTTGGTGGCGAGGTAGCGCGAGCACTCTTCGTTGGCGCTGCAGGTGGCGCTGTAGATGGTGACGATCCCCAGAAGCGCCAGCGCAACGGAGAGGACGAACAACGGCCAGTCGAAGCTGACCACGAGGCGTCGGTCAATTTGCATGGCGCGGCCGTGGCCCGGTGAACAAGGCGGTCAACTGCGCGTCGGTCATCTCGATGTCCTCGGACTCGTCGTCGCCCGAGAGGAACCAGGCTTCGACCACCGCTCGGGCGATGGGAGCAGCCGTGGAACCCCCGCCGCCGCCGTGCTCCACGAGGATGGCGACGGCGATCTCCGGCTCGTCCGCGGGGGCGTAGGCCACGAACCACGCGTGGTCCCGGATTTCGTAGGGAAGGTCCGCGCTCTTTACGGCTTCGCCGCGCATTTCCGCCACTTGCGCGGTGCCGGTCTTGCCGGCGATTTCCACCAGATCCGAGCGCGCGCGCCGTGCCGTGCCGCGCCGCCCGTGGACCACGTCGAACAGCGCCCGGCGCACGATCTCCAGAGTTCCCTTCTTGAGGTTCACCGTGGCGGCGCGGACCGGGCCGTATTCCTCCATCATCTCCCCGTCGGGGGACACGACCTTCCGGACGAACCACGGGCGATAGACCGTTCCGCCGTTGGCGACGGCGGCGACCATGCTGGCCATTTGAAGAGGCGTCGCTCCGATGAAACCCTGACCTATGCCCACCAACGGGGTCTCGCCCGGGTACCAGGGGGTGCCGAAACGCCGTTTCTTCCAGGCGCGGTCCGGGACCAGGCCAGGGCTCTCGCTCTCCAGGCCGATACCGGTGGGCGATCCCAACCCGAAACGGCGTGCCCACTTGGCCATCTTGTCGACGCCCAGCCGCTGCGCCACTTGGTAGAAGTAGACGTCGCACGACTGCACCAGGGCCTGATGCATGTTGACATTGCCGTGTCCGTGCTTCTTCCAGTCCCTCAGGACCCGGTTGCCTACCTTGTAGGTGCCGCCGCAGAACAGTCGCGTATGTGGGGAGATAGCCCCTTCCTGCAGCGCGGCCAGGGCCGTCATGATCTTGAAGGTGGAGCCCGGCGGGAAATGACCCTGCAGCGTCCGGTTGTGCAGCGGGGTCTCGCTGTCGTTGGTCAACTCATGCCACTCTCGGGCCGTGAGCCCGCGCGCGAACGCGTTGGGGTTGAAGGCCGGAGTGCTCACCAGCGCCCGCACGGCGCCGGTGTTCACGTCCAGGACGACGACGGCGCCCTCCCTGTCCTGCAACGCGTCATAGGCCGCCTGCTGAACGTTCAGGTCGAGCGTCAGCACGACGTTGTGCCCAGGCGTCGCCCTGAGGCGGTCGATGACGCGGACCTTCCGGCCGACGGCGTCCACCTCCACCCTTTCGCCGCCGCTGCGCCCGGCGAGGTGCTCCTCCCAGCGCTTCTCGAGTCCCGACTGCCCGATCTCGTCTCCCCGGCGGTAGCCCTTGCGGCGCAGACCCCGCAACTGCTCCGTGCTGATCTCGCCGAGGTAGCCGAGTATGTGGGCGGTCATGTCTTCGGTCAGGTAGCTGCGCCGCGCCTTGACGCTCACCTCGATGCCCGGGAGGTCGAGTTGGTGCGTCTCCACCGCCACCACCGCGGGCCAGTCCACGTCGCGGAGCAGCGTCACGCCCTTCGACCGGTTGGTGTGGCGCGCCGTCTCCGCGAGTTCATCGGCGTCGGCATCCAGCAGGTCCGCGAGATGCCGCAGCGTGGCGGGCCTGTCTCCGGCTTCGCCTGGCGCGTAGCGCACATCGAAGGATGGGCGGCTCTTGATCAGTAGCTGCTGGTTGCGGTCGAACACGAGGCCGCGCACCGCGGGGATGCGCTCCAGCCGGATCCGGTTGCTTTCGGACATGACCGCGTACTGCTGGCCCTGCAGGATCTGGAGCATCCAAAGGCGATAGCCCAGGAAGGCGAAGGCCACCAGGGCCAGGAGCGTGAAGAAGCGAGTGCGTCCACGGAATTCCGGCAGCGTTCGGGGGCTTGGCCTAAGAGGAAGCATTGGCGAGGGACGAGGACTTTTTCACGGCTTCCATGCGGTTCTGGATGGAGCGAAGCATCAAGAACAGAGGCGGCGCGATACACGCGGAGAAGAGGGCCTCCCGCAAGACGGCGTCTCCCACCACCACCCAGTTGCCCGCGGACAAGTCGAACATCGGAGACACGGCGATCAACGCGCCTACCTTCAGCCATGTGGCGACGAACACGGTGACGGCGCTGATCAGGAGCCCCTTGGTCCAGACGTAGCGGAACACGAGATAGACCACGAAAAAGACCGCCGAGAAGGCCAGGGCGTTGACGCCGGGTTGCGGGCTCGACACGATGTCGACGGCGTATCCGAGAAGGAACGCTGCCCAGACGGCATCCACCCGCGGCCGGTTGAGCGCCCAGTACACGCACAGGATCAGTGTCAGGTCGGGGATGATGGGCGTCCAACTCGCGAGGTGCAGGACCGTCGCTTGAAGGACGATGAAGATCAAACCGATGCCGAAGAAGACCAGCGACAGGTTCATGGCGTAGCGGACGGTGTTGCCTGAGGGTTCCGATGGGGTGTCGAGGAGTAGGCCGGTCGTGGCTTGTCGGAAATGAAGAGCACCTCTTCCATCACCAAGGGGTCCACCGCCAGCGAGACCCGGACACGCCGGAAAAGCCCGGGCCCGTCGTCGGCGACCTCCACGATGGTGCCCACCAGAAGCCCCTTGGGGAAGGTCCCATCCAACCCCGAGGTGATGAGCCGGTCACCGGGGCGGATGTCATCGTTGCGCCCCATGTACTTGACGATGGGCTCTCCATCCACGGAGCCCGAGACGATGCCGCGCACCCGCGTCCGCTGGGTGATGATGTCGATGCCGCTCTTGTGGTCCGTGAGCAGCAGGACCTTGGCGGTATCGTCGGCCACCGAGACGACCCGGCCCACGACCCCTCTGGGCGTGATCACCGCCATGCCTCGATGGATGCCGGAGCCGGCGCCCTTGCCCACCGTGATGGTGCGAAACCAACTGCTGGCGCTGTTGCTGATGACCGTGGCCGCCACCGACTCCCGCAGGATCCGCGTGCGGATCTCAAGCAGCTCGGTGAGGCGGTCATTGGCCAGTTTGGCCTCGAAGAGCCGGTTGCGCTCGGCTTCCAGGGCCGCGATCTGTTCCTTCAGGGCCTGGTTCTCGTTCCACAGGTCCTTGAAGGCTACGTAGTTGATTTGAATATTGCGGATCGTCGAACCCAGCGCATGGAGCGACTTCTGGAGCGGTTTGACCGATCTGGCCAGGGTGCGTGTGACCGGGTCGCCCTTCTCCGGCGCGGCGGACGAGACCGTGACGACATAGAATGCCAGGGCCAAGGCGCACATGGAGTGGATTGGCATCCGGTACCGACGCAACACGGCCAAGGCCTGAAATCCGGCTTTGCCGGCACGGGCGTCGGTCTGGCGGGATTGGGCCGGTTGCGGCGATGAGCGGGGCGAGTCCGCAGTTTTCCCTTTGCTGGCTGCGGCCACGTGTGTCCTCGGTCCTTTCAGTTGATGGTCACATCCTTGAGCAACTCGATCTCGTCCAGCGCCTTACCCGCTCCCAGGACCACCGACGTCAAGGGATCCTGGGCCAGACTCACCGGAAGCCCCGTTTCCTCACTGATCAGTGAGTCCAGATTCCGCAACAGCGAGCCGCCGCCCGCCAGCACGATGCCCCGGTCGACGATGTCCGATGCCAGTTCCGGCGGCGTGCGTTCCAGCGATACGCGCACGGCATCCAGGATCTGGTTGATGGGCTCCAGCAGGCAGTCGCGGATCTCTTCGTCCGAGATCAGCACCGTTTTGGGCACGCCCGCCACCAGGTCGCGCCCCTTGATCTCCATGGTGCGGATCTCGTCGCCGGGATAGGCCGAACCGATGGTGATCTTGATGAGTTCCGCGGTCCGTTCTCCGATCATCAGGTTGTGACGCCGCTTGATGAACTGGACGATGGCCTCGTCCTGCTTGTCGCCCCCCACGCGGATCGACTTCGAGTAAACGATGCCGGCCAGGGAGATCACCGCCACCTCGGTGGTGCCGCCGCCAATGTCCACGATCATGTTGCCGGTGGGCTCGGTGATGGGAAGCCCGGAGCCGATGGCCGCGGCCATGGGTTGTTCGATGAGGTAGACCTCCCGGGCTCCCGCGGACTCGGCGGATTCCCGGACCGCGCGCTTCTCGACCTCGGTGATGCCGAAAGGAACCCCGATGATGACCCGGGGACGGACCAACGAACGCCGGTGGTGCACCTGCTTGATGAAGTACTCCAGCATCGCTTCGGTGGTCTCGAAGTCGGCGATCACGCCATCCCGCAAGGGCCGGATCGCGACGATGCTCCCCGGTGTCCGCCCCAGCATCTTCTTCGCGGCGGCTCCCACAGAGAGGATGCGTTTCTCGCCGCGGCCATTCTTCTGGACGGCTACCACGGAGGGCTCGTTGCAGACGACACCTTCGTGTTTGATATAGATCAGCGTGTTCGCCGTACCGAGATCGATGGCCAAGTCGTTCGAGACAAGGCCATAGATCCTGTCGAGAAACCTCATGCGACCCCTCTGCGCTTCGATAACAGGCTGGAAACCGAGTCAAAGATATCAGAAGTCCACCCACGGTACAACAAACCGGAGTGTCCCCGGCGGACGATATTGCTCGTCGCCCCGGCCGTTCATCCGCTTCACATCACAATGACGGGTACCTATAATGACACGGTTCGCCTTGTCCGGATGTCCCAGGGAAACGGCCGTCGGGGCGGGCGGACGTGGATTACCACTCTGAAGTACTGAAGTATCGCAAGGAGCTTCTCGGAAATGCTTGACGTGTTGCGGAAACGGAAACGGTCGTGGCTGGTGCTGCTCTTGCTCGGGGTCGGCGTGCTGGCGTTCGTCATGGTCGGCGTGGGGCCCCAGGGGGGACAGCAGCAGGTCGTCACCATCGCCGAGGTGAACGGCGACCCGATCACCTACACCGAGCTTGAAAGCCAGTATTATCGAATGCTTCAGACCTACCGGCAACTGGCCGGCGGGCGGCTGTCGCCCGCGGACATCGAGGCGCTCAACCTGCGCGGCCAGTTGCTGGAGGAGTTGATCCAGCAGCGTCTGCTGTTGCAGGCCGCGCACGATCTGGGCCTCAAGGTCACGGACGGCGAGCTGGCCGACGGCATCGCCAGCCACCCGGCCTTCCAGGCGGGCGGCCGGTTCGACCGGAACGCCTACCGCCTGGCGCTGCGCGGGCAAGGGCTGACCCCCACGGAGTTCGAGACGCAGCAGCGCGAGGCCTTGGCGATCCAGAAGCTCCGGAGCCTCATCGGGGATTCCATTCCGGTGACCGCGGCGGAAGTCGAAGAGCGCTACCGCGTGGAGAACGAGGAGATTGCACTGGACTTCGTCCGTTTCGCCACGGATGACTTCGCCGAGGGAGCGGAGGTGACCGACGAGGATATCCAGACCTACTACGACGGCAACGGGGCGCTCCTGCGGGAGCCGCTCAAGGTCAAGACGCGCTACCTGGAGTATCGTGTGGACCGTTTCGCCGAGGACATCGAGGTGTCGAACGCGGACGTCCAGGCCTACTACGACGTCTACCGCGAACGGCGGTTCCGCCAGCCGGAGGCGGTTAAGTTCAGTCAGATCTTCATCCCGACCGACGAAGCAACCTCTCCCGAAGACAAGGCGGCGGCGCGCGAACAACTGGAAGCCCTCTTGAAGCAGGCCCGCGAAGGAGCCGATTTCGCCGAGTTGGCGAAACAGCACTCCAAGGACGAGAGCGCCGCCGAGGGGGGTGACATGGGCTTCGTCGTCCGGGGACAGCTCGTGGACCCGCTGGACGAGGCCCTCTTTGCCATGGAGGAGGGCGCGATCAGCGACGTGCTTGAGAGCTCCCTCGGGCTGCACCTGCTGAAGGCCGTCGAGCGGCGGGAAGACAAGATACGTGAGTTGGAGGAGGTACACGACGAGATCGCCGCCGCGCTCAAGCGGGAGCGCGGCGGGGCGCGCGCGGCCCGTGCCGTGGAGGAGGATCGGGAAAGGGCGCTGGACGGCGTGGCGCTGGCGCAGGTGGCCAAGGAGCGCGGCATCGAACCGGGTGAGACGCGCTTGTTCAGCGCCGGCGAGACGCTCGACGCCATCGGCGACGTGGAAGAGTTCTATCGCGCCGCCCTCACGCTCCGGACGGACCAGACAGGTCCCATCGTCGCTTCGCCGGACGCGTTTTATCTTCTCCAGGGGGCCGAGCGTGTCGAGCCGGCGGTGCCGCCGCTTGACGACGTGAAGGAACGGATCCAGGAGACGCTCGCGCGCAGGAAGGCGCGCGAGCAAGCCCAGAAGAAGGCGGAGGCATTCCTGGCCGAGATCAAGGGCGGCACGGACCTGCGCCAAGCCGCGGCGGCTCAGAGCCTCGCGGTGGAGGACACCGGCCTCTTCCCGCGCAAGCAGGCGAACGTTCCCGAGATCGGGATACTCCCCTTGCCCCTCGGCCGTCTTACCGCATCCAAGGCGAATCCGGTGGTGGACGCGGCCTACGCTCAGGGCGACTCGTTCTACGTGATGGTGCTGAGAACCGCCGTCGAAGCCGATCTCGCGGGTCTGGAGAAGGAGAAGGAGGACCTCACGCGGCAGATACACGAGGAAAAAGGGCAGCGCGCCTTCAGCCGCCTGATCGAGGACCTCAAGGCCAACGCCAAGATCGAGATCCATCCGGAATTCATCTGACGCGCGCGCTTTCCCATGCAGATCTTCCTGCTACGCCACGGCGAGACCCGCTGGAACCATGAGGGGCGGTGCCAGGGAAGCTCGGACATCGAGCTGAACGAGACCGGCCAGCGTCAGGCAGGCGAGGTGGCCGCCCACCTGAGCCGCAGACGCATCGACGCCGTGTACTCCAGTGATCTGCGGCGCGCTCGGGAGACCGCGGAAATCGTCGGCGGTCCTCACGAAGTCGCGGTCAGGATCGAGCCGGACCTGCGCGAGCTCGACCACGGGGAGATGGAGGGGCTTACCTTCGTGGAGGTGCGGGAGCGGTTCGGGGAGTTGATCGAGCAATGGCGGACGCACCCCGTGCGCGTGGAGTTGCCCGGGGGGGAGCGCCTGCTCGACGTGGACCGCCGGGTCTGGTGCGCGCTCAACCGCATTGTCGAGGGGCACGACGACGAAGACGCGATCCTCGTGGTGAGCCACAGCTTCCCGATTGTTTCGGCCCTGTGCCGTATCAGCGGGACCTCGCTGAACCAGTATCGTACGTTCCATCTCAAGCCCTGCGAACTGAGCCACGTGAGCTTCACACGGTCGGAGGGCTGGGCCATCCGGGAGGTCGTGGCGGATCCGGTGCGGGTCTGCGAGTGAACCGAACGGCGCGGCGGCGGATTCCGCGCTCGGCAACGCAGGAAAGGAGAACGGCATGAGAATCGTTCACACCATGATCCGGGTCAAGCACCTGGACGAGAGCCTCAAGTTCTATTGTGACGGATTGGGGATGACGGTCCTGAAGCGGAAGGACTACGAGTCCGGCCGCTTCACCAACACCTTCGTGGGTTACGGCTCCGAGGAGGACAGCGCCGTCATCGAGCTGACCTACAACTGGGACACCCACGACTACGACGTGGGCGACGGGTTCGGCCACATCGCCATCGGCGTGCCCGACGTGTACGCCACCTGCGACGACCTGCGCGAGAAGGGGGTCAAGGTCACCCGCGACGCCGGTCCCATGAAGCATGGCGGCGGGGTCATCGCGTTCGTGGAGGATCCCAACGGCTACAAGATCGAGTTGACCACGCGCAAGGAGTAGGGGGGATAAGATGAAGTTCGGGGTTTGTCTCACTCATTACGGCCGGGAGGTGGAGAGCGCGGAGTTGGTGGAGGCCGTCACGGAGATCGAGCGGACGGGGTTCGATTCCATCTGGGTGACGGACCACGTGGTGATCCCTGAAGGCGTGCGTGAGGCCCAGTTGATCTACCGCGAACACATGCTGGAAGCGTTCACGGTGTTCAGCTACCTGGCGGCGGTGTCCGAGCGGGCGCAGCTCGGCAGCAGCATCATCGTGCTGGGGTACCGCAACCCCCTGGTCATGGCCAAGATGCTGGCCAGCATCGACGTGCTTTCCGGCGGCCGGGTGATCTTCGGCGCGGCCGCCGGTTACATGGAGGGGGAGTTCAACGCGCTGGGAGTGCCGTTCGAAGAGCGCGGCGACGTGAGCGACGAGTACCTGCGCGTGATCCGGGAGGCCTGGAGCCACGACGAAATGGGCTTCAGCGGCAGGTACTTCAACTTCGACAAGGTGTACACGTCGCCGCGGCCGGTGCAGCAATCGGGGCCGCCCATCTGGATCGGCGGCAGGAGCAAGCGCGCCATGCGGCGCGCGGTGGAATTGGGCGACGGATGGCATCCGATCGGCCTGAGCGCCGCGGAGATGAAGGAGGGAAGGGCTTACATGGCCCGGCTGTGCGAGCGGCGGAAGCGCGCGCAGGTGCCGGGCATGTCGCTGCGCGCCAACCTGGTCATCGAGGGCGTCTCCGAGCCGGTGGGGCCTTACACCGGCCGCGCCGGCAACACTCCCTTCAACGGCGCCCCGTCATTGATCCGCGAGCGCATCGCCGAGTTCGAGGAGGCCGGCGTCGAGCACATCGTGCTGGACATGGCGACTCTGTCGCGCGCGAGCTTCCTGCGCACCCTGGAGGCCTTCGCCGCGCACGTCAGGTCCTGACCGATGAAGCCCTACAGGCGCAGCATCGCGCGCGAGATCCGCTCCGTGCGCGCGCGGATCTCCGAGGCGTTCTCCTGCTCGTCCACGACGGTCAACGCTTTCTTGAGCGGCCCCAACCCGCCACAGTAGTCCGACCCGAATACGATACCTTCGGACCCCATCACGTCGGCGAGAAAGGGCAGCGCCTTGGGCCGGACGCTCGCCGTGTCGATGGAGAAGTGTTCCAGGAAGATATCGGAGTAGCGCTTCTCGCCCTCCGGACCCTTGTGTTTCCAGAACATCCTCTGAACCAGCAGCGGGATGCCGCCGCCGCCGCTGCGTATCACGACCCGGAGCTTCGGGTAGCGGTCGAAGAGGCCGCTGGCGATCATGCGCATGACGCATTCGTTGACGCTCGCGTCCGACAGCACGCTGTAGGCCACCCCGGCGCCGCCGTCCTCCAGCCGCTGGAGCGTGGGGTCCTTGGCGCCGCCGCTGCCGTGAAGGAAGAGCGGCAGGCCCAACTCCGACGCCTTGGCGAACACCGGGTCGAGGTCGGGCAGGTCCACTTTCATCTCCCCGTCCACCCGCGGGTAGATGAGCACCGCCTTGAAGCCGCGCGCGGCCATGCGCTCGATCTCCTCCACCGATTCCGCGACGTTCTTGAGCGACAGCGCCGTGATGCCGCCGAAGCGGTCCGTATGGCCGCCGATGCGCTCCGCCAGCACGTCGTTGGACAGGCGCGCCATCGCCATGGCGTCCGCGTCGCCGAGCTGGTCGGCGTCCTCGCTCGCCCCCTGGCAGACGAGTTGGAAGTCGATGCCCGCCTCGTCCAGTTCCGCGAGCCGTTTGTCGAAGTCCTTCGAGTCGTAGCCGTCGACCTTGGGCGCCTTGCCGGCCTTCTGCTTGAACGCGTCCACGACTTCCGGGGCGGTATGGTGTGAATGCCAGTCGATCAACATGTAAAGGTTTCCTCCAATCACCGGACCATGAAGCGCGGATTATAGGGCCAGAGACTCAATGGGGTCAATGCAGTGTGAACGTCATTCTCCCGGAAGGGGGAATCCAGGTGGGGTGAGCCGGGGAATTTGACTGGCCCGGTCGCTTGGGCTAGTCGTGGGGCAACATCATCCAAGCTCCGACAATGCGCGATACGCGCGTGTGTACGGATTTTTCGGGAGGAACTGCATGTCGACTGCTGTCATCGACGGTATCGAGGTCTATTATGAAATCCATGGCTCCGGTCCGCCTTTGCTGATGCTGGCGCCCGGGGGATTCGATTCCACCATCGAGAAGTGGCGCGTGTCCACGGCCTGGAAGGGCCTCGACGCCCTGGCGAAGCTCGCCACCGAACACCAGGTCATCGCCTACGACCGGCGCGAGTCCGGGCAGTCCGGCGGCCGCGTGGAGCGCATCACCTGGACCACCTACGCCACCCAGGGGAAACAACTCCTGGATCACCTCGGCATCGACTCCGCTTTCGTCATGGGCGGCTGCATGGGCTGCTCGGTGGCGCTCTCCTTCGGCGTCAACTTTCCGGAACGGACCCGCGGATTGGTCCTCCACTGGCCGGTGGGGGGATACCGATGGAAGGCCTCGTGCCAGGCGCGCTGGGCCAACCACCTCGGATTCGTCCGGGAGAACGGCCTCGACGGGGTCGTGGAACGGGCGTCGAAGGGGACGACCTTCTGGGCCGATCCCGAGTCCGGGCCCTGGGCTTCGGTCATCGCCCGGGACAGCGCCTTCGCCGAGCAATTCGCCGCCGAGGACCCGGACCGCTACATGGGGATCATCGCGACCTGCGGTCCGGACCTGTTCGACCGCGACACCGCCACCGGCGCCACCGCCGAGGAAGTCATGGGCATCAAGGCGCCGGCCGTGATCATGCCCGGCGACGACGCGTCCCACGCCACCTCAGGAGCGCACTACCTGCGCGAGTGTCTTCCCAACGGCGAGTTCTGGAACGTCATGCCCCCCGACCAGACCACCGAGAACGTGTGCGAGCGCACACTGGAGTTCACCCGCGCGCACCGCTGACCGGTATGGCGCTGTTCATCAAGGCGGAGGAGCTCAAGGGGCTCATCTCCATCACCGAGGCGGTGGACGCGGTGGAGCGGGGATTCGCCTCCCAGGAGGAGCATCCCCTCTTCAGCCTGCCGCGCCAGCGCATGCTGGCGGACGACCGCCGCATCAGCGTGCACTCGGGCGGCTGCGTGCCCCTGAGCGTGGCCGGGACCTTCGTCCACTACGAGCGCCACAACTACACGGCCGACGACCAGAGCTACGCGGCGGTGGGGACGCGGGTCTACGTCTGCTACGACAGCGAGACCGGCGCGCTCCTGGCCATCATCGCCGGCTGCCCGCCCTTGTACCGGCGGGAGGAGCCGGGGGACGAGTTCGCCACCGAGACCGCCATCACCAGCGCCGTCGGCACCCGCGGGCTGGCGCGGCAGGATGCCCGGGTGCTGGGCCTTCTCGGCACCGGCCGTCAGGCGCGGCGCCACCTGGAGGCCATGTGCGCCATCCGGCCCATCACCGAGGTGCGGGTCTACAGCCGTAGCGCGGACAACCGCCGTGCGTTCTGCGAGACCATGCAGTCCTGCGTGGAGGCAGAGCTGAAACCGGTGGAGCGGGCCGAGGACGCCGCCCGGAACGTGGACATCATCGTTTGCGCCACCGGCAGCAACATGCCGGTGGTGTTCGGACGCTGGCTGGAGGAAGGGGTCCACGTCACCTCCATCGTGGGCAACAAGGAGCTCTTGATGGAGGGGCTGGTGAGCCGGCCTCGACGGGAGCTGGACGACGAGGTGCTGGCGCGGGCGGACGTGATCGTGGCGACGCTGGTGCAACAGGGTATCCAGGACGAACAGGGCGACCTGCTGGAGCCGGTGCAAAACGGAGTGATCGCTTGGGACCACGTCAAGGACCTGAGCGCTCTGGTCACCGGGAAGACCCGCGGCCGCCGCAACGACCGCGAGATCACCCTCTTCAAGCAGAACAGCGATCAGGGCGTCGGGTACATGGCGCTGGCGCGGCTTGCCCACGACAAGGCACGGGCCGCCGGTATCGGCACCGAGTTCTGAAGAAGTCGCGTATTCCGTTTTTCATGCCCGTCTCGCGTGGTATCCTGAAAGTGCACGGTCAGGCTGGGTCGTCGGTCCGCGGGCCACTGGAGGAAGAGAGGCATTCAATGAAGAGAACTCTGGTTTCGCTCGCCGTCTTGTTCCTCTTCTCCATGTCGTCCGCCGTCGTGTTCGGACAGCCAACGGCCGCGAAGGACTTGGCCGTCAGAGTGGACAAGGCCCGTGTGACCTTCGAGGAATTCCAACGGGATTCCCGGATGACGTGGTTCCGGAACAATGTCCGTTACGCCAAGGGCCTCCTCATCATGCCGAGCTTCGTCAAGGGCGGCTTTTTCGTTGGCGGCTCCATCGGCAAGGGCGTGCTCCTGGCGCAGGACAAGGACGGCCGGTGGAGCTATCCCGCCTTCTATGACGTGTTGTCGGGTTCCGTCGGCCTTCAGTTCGGCGTCGGGGCGGGCGAGGTCATCCTCATGATCATGACGGACACGGGCCTCAGGAGATTTCTCACCGACAAGTTCCAGCTTGGCGCCGACGCGAGCATCGGCGTGGGTCCGGACGGCGTCGGCGCCAAGGCCGAGATCTTCGACCTCTTCTCGTTCGCCCGCGTCAAGGGGCTGTTCGCGGGCCTGTCGGTGGAGGGCGGGGGCGTGGTGGTGAGTCGAGACGACAACCGCACCTACTACGGGACCGTGGATGTCACGCCACGGGACATCCTGCTCCGGAGAAGCGTCAGCAACAAGCAGGCCGATCCGCTCATCCAGACGCTCACCAAGGCGTCGCGCTAGCGCGCGGTTTACACGGGCGGTCAGCCCGCGGGCCTGAACTTGTAGAGGGTCACGTCCTCCGTGACATCCTCGAACACCACCTCCACGGGTTGGTCGCATTCGAGCTTCTCGGGCGACTCGTTCACCACGTTGCTCACCAGCCGAGGTCCTTCCTCCAGTTGAACGACCGCGAACACGTAGGGGACTTCGCCCTCGAACCCCGGGTGGTACACTCGGTGGTAGACGCCGAACGAGTGGATCCTGCCGCGGCCCGACGCCTTGGTCCAGTCCCACTCCGTGCTCCAGCAGTGCGGGCAGGTGGCACCGGGCGGGAACCAGTATCCGGAACACGCGCGGCACCGCGGCAACAACAACTCGTGGCGCTTGCAGCCCTCCCAGAAGGGCTCCGACTCCACCGTGGGATACGGCAACGGCTTGGTGTACTCGCTCATGATGCTTCCCTCGCCAGGATCATGGCGGACTGGCAGGCCGTATTGCCGCCGTGTTCGCTCACCAAGGCCACTTCGGCGTCCTTCACCTGGCGGTCGGGTCCGTGCTCGCGGCGGACCTGGCGCACGCCTTCCACGATCTGCAACATGCCTTCGGTATGCCCTTCCGAGAGCTGCCCGCCCGATGTGTTGGTGGGCAGCCGGCCGCCCAGCCGCAGCGCCCCCGAAGCGGCGAACGGGCCGCCTTCACCCTTGTCGCAGAAGCCGTAGTCCTCGAGCTGCAGCAGCACCATCTGCGTGAAGCAGTCGTAGAGTTGGGCCGTGTCCACGTCCTCGGGGCCGATGCCGGCCATGCGGTAGGCTCCCTCGCCCGCCTCCTTGGCCCCGGTGGTGAGCATGTTGCTCTCCTCGAACCAGCCGCTGAGCCGGTTGCCGAAACCGAAACCCATGACATGGGCCGGCGGCTGCTTCAGGTCCCGGGCGCGTTCCGCCGAGGTCACCACCACCGCGGCGGCGCCGTCGATGTAGACGCTGCAGTCGTAGAGGCACAGGGGATCGACGATCATACGCGCGTTCAGGTACTCCTCGATGGTGACCGGCTTCTGGAAGAACGCGTTGGGGTTGCGGCTCGCGTGCTCGCGGAACGCCACCGCGATGTGGCCCAACTGCTCCTTGGTGGTGCCGTAGAGCTTCATGTGGCGCCGCGCCGACACCGCGTAGTTGGACGGAGCGCCGAACCAGCCGAACTCGGGCCCGAACTCGCCCTGGTTCTGGATGCCGATGTTGACCCGCTTGCGCGCGGTCTCCGTGCGGTGCGTCCGGGACCACGTATCCCGCCCGAAGCCCACCACCGCCGTGCTGCAAAGCCCCGCATCGATGGCCATGCACGCCATGGCCACCCCCAGCACCTGGCTGGCGCCGCCGTTGTCCGTCGACGTGCTGTAGGTCACGTTGAGCCCCAGCGCCGCCCCCACCCGCTGGTGGTGGCAGTACACGTCATCCGGCCCCCGCGTGATCAGCCCGTCCACGTCCGCCTTGGTCAACCCCGCGTCCGCGATGGCGTTCCGCGCCGCCACCGCGAACATCCCGATGGGCCCCATCTCCGGCACCTTGCCGAGCTTGCTGTGCCCGACGCCCACGATGGCGTACTTGCCGCGCAGGTTGTTCATGGGATTCCTCCTGGTGGTTCTTTCGATTGGTCCCTCGATCCGACCGCCACGATACACGAAACGGAGGGGTTGGGCGAGGGATGCGAATCAACTCCATAGCATCCGCGCTGTTGACTTGTGTGTTTCACTACATATGATATTGAAACCAAGGTGTCATCGGATACAGGAGCCACCCGGCACACCGACCGCGCGGAGTTGCGTATGGAACAAACAAGGAAGATGGGCAAACCGGTTGTGCGGTTCATCGAACGCTTGCAGCAAACCGGTGGCTTGAAGGGAACCGACATCGCTAATTTTGCCGGTGTATCCAAGGCGACGGTATCTCGATGGGGGAGCGGCCAGAAGTCGCCGCATCCGAAAACGCAACTCATCATGTCGGATCTGTCCTACGTGGTGATGCGGCTCAGCGAATACTATAGCCAAGAGGAAGTTCGCGCCTGGCTCTATGCACGGCACCCGCAGTTGGACGGTGAGCGGGCCATCGACCTGATCCATGGCGAGCGCACCGAAGAAGTGATCGCCGTCCTCGATCGCTTGGATGCGGACGCGTATCTCTGAAGATGGCGCAAGGGAACCGCTTCCAAACCGGGTTCCGGATACGGGATCGGCGATTGCTCGATGCATTGGAACGCGTCGAGCAATCCCCCTACTCGGGAACGGTGTGGCGGTCGGTGCGAGAGGGCTCTGATCCGCTTGTATGCTCACGGGCTGGAGGACGTTGGGACGACGGCACGCTGGACGTGCTCTACACCTCGGAAACACGCGAGGCCGCCATCGCGGAGCGACGTTTTCATCTGTATCAAGGCCAGCCTCTTCCGCCTTCGAAAGTACGCTATGAGCTGTTTGAATTGGCGGTGCGCCTGGATGCGGTCATGCGCTTCCCCAGCCTCGAAGCACTCTCGGCCATCGGCTTCGATGCGGCCTCTTACGGCCACCTGAGCTATCTTGAGCGGCAGAGAGAATACCCGCGTTCTCAGGAGATCGCCGAGGCATGCGCCTTCCTGGGCGCGGACGGCTTGTTGGTCCCCAGCGCACGTGGTCCGGCGTCGAACAACTTGATCGTCTTCTGCGAACAGGAGACTCGGATCGTCAAAACGGTTGTTCGCAGCCATGGCGTCGTCGAAGTCGGTTGAACGGCCTAACCGTCCACGGAAAGTGGCGCTTGGAGCTCAACCAGCTTCAACTTGAGAGGCCCATGGGATGAAACTCGAAGACCTTCAACCTAGCACCGCCGTAAAGGGCATCCTTGCCGACAGCCTTGTCACCGTCGTCAATGTCCAGTGGTTCGGCTCGGCGGCGCTGGAGCTGACCTACAAGACGCCGACGGGCAAGGTCGCCAACGAACTGCTCTATCGCGACGACGAGCCCCGGCTCGAGGTCGTGGAAGTCGGTCGGCCCTGGAGCCTTGACGGGGACGGGGCGCTCTTCCGGCTCGTTTCCGAGGCACAACGCATTCGTCTGGCGCACCTGTTCGATCCGGTATTGGCCGTTCACACTTCGGTGGTGGAGCCGCTTCCGCATCAGATTACCGCCGTCTACGAGTCGATGTTGTCGCGCCAGCCGCTGCGTTTCCTGCTCGCCGACGACCCGGGAGCCGGCAAGACAATCATGGCGGGCCTGCTCATCAAGGAGCTGATGGCGCGAGGCGATCTGGAGCGTTGCCTGGTGGTCTGCCCGGGGAGTCTCGCGGAGCAATGGCAGGACGAACTCTACCGCAGGTTCCAGCTTCCGTTCGAGATCCTCACCAACGACAAGTTGGAAGCGGCGCGCACAGGCAATTGGTTTCTGGAAACCCCACTCGTGATCGCTCGCCTGGACAAACTGTCACGCGGCGACGACGTACAGGCCAAGCTCAGCGCCCCCGATTGCGGCTGGGATCTCGTGGTGTGCGATGAGGCGCACAAGCTGTCGGCCACCTTCTTCGGCGGCGAGATCAAGTACACGAAACGCTACCGGCTGGGCCAGCTCCTGTCGGGTCTGACACGGCACTTCCTGCTGATGACGGCGACGCCGCACAACGGCAAGGAGGAAGACTTCCAGCTATTCATGGCTTTGCTTGACGGCGACCGCTTCGAGGGCCGCTTCCGTGACGGGGTCCACGTCACGGATGTCTCTGACCTGATGCGGCGCATGGTCAAGGAACGTCTTCTGAAGTTCGACGGCAAGCCGCTCTTTCCGCAGCGCATCGCCTATACGGTCCCTTACAAGCTGTCGGAGGCTGAGGCTCGGCTCTACACGGCCGTCACCGACTATGTGCGCGAGGAGTTCAATCGCGCGGAGGCGCTGGCCAACGCCAAGCGGGCCGGCACGGTGGGCTTCGCCCTGACAATCCTCCAGCGGCGGCTCGCCTCGTCGCCGGAAGCGATCTATCAGTCGCTTCGCCGGCGGCGCGAACGCCTGGAGAGCCGCCTGCGCGACTTGGAGGTGCTTCAACGGGGCCGACAGGACACCTTTGTTCCCGCGTTGAACGGTCCACAGTTCGATGCGGAAGATGTCGAGGATCTTGACGATGCGCCGGAACAGGAGATAGCCGACGCGGAGGTGCACATCCTTGATCAGGCGACGGCCGCCCGCTCTATTCTAGAGCTCAAGGCGGAGATCGACACGCTAAGAACACTGGAGGCGCAAGCGTTGAGTGTGCGCCAGAGCGGTGGCGACACGAAGTGGCGAGAGCTGGCGAGCCTTCTCGGCGAGATCTTCACGTCGGCCGGGTTCGCCGATCGAGTCGAGGACGATGCGACCCCCTACGGGGCAGGTCCAATCCCGCCACCTGTGCCGTCCCCGCGGCAGAAGCTGGTTCTTTTCACCGAGCATCGCGACACCTTGAGTTATCTTCAGAGCCGAATCACTACTCTGCTTGGGCGTGAAACCTCGGTCGTGATGATCCACGGCGGCATGGGCCGGGAGGATCGACTCAAGGCGGAGGAAGCGTTCCGGCACGACCCCGAGGTCCAGGTGCTGCTGGCGACAGACGCCGCGGGAGAAGGCATCAACCTGCAGCGCGCCCACCTGATGGTGAACTACGATCTGCCCTGGAACCCCAATCGCCTGGAGCAACGTTTCGGCCGCATTCACCGGATCGGCCAGACGGAAGTGTGCCACCTGTGGAACCTGGTGGCGGACGAAACACGAGAGGGCGACGTCTACCGCAAGTTGCTGGACAAGCTGGAGCAGGCGCGAGAGGCGCTGGGAGGTCAGGTATTCGACGTGCTCGGCAAGTTGGAGTTCGAAGGAAGGCCGCTGCGAGAACTCCTGCTGGAGGCCATTCGGTACGGCGAGCAGCCGGAAGTTCAGGCCCGTTTGGATACCGCGGTGGATCACGCGCTGGATCGTCGCATGCTCCAGGACCTGCTGGAGGAGCGGCAGTTGGTCCATGATGGCATGGACGCGGGCCGGTTGCACCGGATTCGTGAAGACATGGAGCGGGCCGAAGCGCGTCGCCTTCAGCCGCACTACATCGAGTCGTTCTTCCGGGAAGCGTTCCAGCGCCTGGGTGGCTCGGTGCGGCAACGTGAGACCCGCCGTTACCAGGTAACCCATGTCCCGGCGTTGGTCCGCAACCGCGACCGGTTGGTTAGCGTGCGTGAGCCGGTGTTGCCTCGTTACGAGCGCATTGCTTTCGAGAAACACATGGTGGCGCCCCCGGGCCAACCCTTGGCGGCCTTCGTCTGCCCGGGACATCCGTTGCTGGATGCTGTTCTCGATCTGACCCTCGAACGTCACCGCGATCTCCTGAAGCGAGGTACGATTTTGGTGGACGAGGGCGACAACGGGACCACTCCCCGTATGCTCTTTTTCGTCGAACATGCCGTGCAAGACGCAAGCCTCACCCGCACCGGCGAACGGCGAGTCGTGTCGAAGCGGGTGCGTTACGTGGAACTCGATGCGGACGGAGCGACGCGTCACGTACATTATGCGCCGTATCTGGATTACCGGCCGTTGTCGGACGACGAACCGGGGGTCGAGGCCGTCCTCGACCGTGAGGAATGCGCGTGGATTCGTAAGGATATGGAACAGACGGCCCTGTCTTACGCTGTCGAAAAGGTCGTCCCCGAGCACCTGAAGGAAGTGCGTGCCGCCAAGCTGAGTTTGATCGCGAAGACCGAGGCTGCGGTCAAGGACCGCCTGACGAAGGAAATCACCTATTGGGATCACCGGGCCGAACAGCTCAAGCTCCAGGAACAAGCCGGCAAGACCGGTGCGCGGCTCAACTCAGGAGAGGCGAGGAAGCGGGCGGACACCCTCCAGGTGCGGTTGCAGAAGCGGCTGGAGGAACTGAAACTCGAAGCACAGATCTCACCATTGCCCCCGGTGGTGCTGGGCGGCTTGCTGGTAGTTCCCGTCGGCTTGATCGAAGCCATGTCCGGGGGTGGCGTGTCAGGACTCAGGACGCCGAAGGACACCCAGGCGTCCGCCGCGCGCGCCCGAGCCATCGTCATGGATGTGGAGCGGCGTTTGGGCTTCGAACCTACTGATCGGGAGTTCGAGAAGCTGGGCTACGACATCGAGAGCCGGGTGCCCGAAACCGGCAAGTTGCGGTTCATCGAGGTGAAGGGCCGCGTCAGTGGGGCAGCTTCCATCACGGTTACGCGCAACGAGGTCCTCTACTCCCTGAACAAGCCTGACGACTTCATCCTCGCCATCGTCGAGTTCCTGGGAGACGACGGTCAGCGGGTCCATTATGTTCGCCGACCCTTCGGGCAGGAACCGGACTTCGGGGTGACGAGCGTCAACTATGATTTTGGGGAGTTGTTGGCGCGGGCGGAGAGGCCGAGTTAGGGCAGAACGGTTTCTTTACGCGCTACGCAGTGGTGTTTACTGTTTCGTTCGGCTTTCGCCAGTTACAGAATGACCGAGGTTTGAAGGGATTCGAAAATCTTCCGATTGCCGGCCAGTGCCATCCGAAGATAACAGTACAGCTCCCAGTATAGACGCCACAAGGGATCCTTATTTCCAAGGAAAAGAATATTGAGGTCCAGGTCAAGTTTGGCTGTTTCCCAATCGATCATCTGGCCGTGTGACGGGAATCTCTCCGTATCCATCAATCGACTGGGGGTTAGAGTGAAATTGCCGCCGTGACGCTTGAGGAGGTTCTCAGCACATGTGCGAGCGCGATCTCTTACTTGTTCCACCTTCCGTAGAAGAACCGGGTCGAATTTTGCCATCGTCATCCGGAAAACCGGATCTGCTGGTTCTCGTCGAAGATTCTCTGCTGCTGCTTCGTAGGATTCTATGTAGTTGAACACCGAATGCCAATGCTGGTTTCCGTTTTGGTCGGGTAGCCTAACCTGGGGGTCAATCGGGCCCAGCTCAGACGTGTCGCTCATCACAATTGCGTTTGCCCCCAAGGCTACCAGGGTCCCAGCACTCTTGGCCTTGTCCGGGACGACGATCCGGAAGTCGCCCGTCGGTATGTCTCCGTCAGTTGGGGTGGTAACTTGACGAATCATGTGTACCAGCTTCTCCGCCGTGTCTATGTCGCCACCAGGTGTGTTCAGAAGGAGGTCGACGGAAGTGCCGGCTTTCAGTGGATAGAGCAGCTCCTGCGTATAGACGGTGTCTTCAGGCAGAATCAGCTCATCCTGAGCGATATAACAGATGAGTGCTTTGCCTGTCGTCCGTTGAATTCTCTGAATAATTTTCTTCCGCCCGTCTCTATCAAAAGGCCGCGCTTCTGCGAGCGGTGGGTTGGATAGAATACTTGGGGAACTAGCGGCTATGGCGTCCATGAATTGATTCCTTGCACGGTGTCCGAGCTTCGAACAACGTGGCATCTCTTGTCCAAATTACTCTCCCGCGTGTTAGGAAGTAGTGGCAGGTCCCACCCCCGCCTAGGTAATGCACGCTTGGTGACACGGTGATCCGTCCGAATAACGACACCTTGAGCCGCCAATACGGTGTCTTGTTAATGTCAAGATTGAGCATGATTCGATGATCGGAATTGCATGGGCAGTCGAAAACAAGCCACTTTTGCAATGACGGCGTTCCTACGAGAATGGCCCTATGGTGAGGAATCAACTCCGGGATACGGTCCGCCTCCGGTACAGTCCGTTCAATGCGCCATCGTGTCGCGGTCAGGTATTCACGGACTCGGCGCAACTTCAGTCCAAGGTGCCGCAAGCGCCCCCGCCGGTATCCGCTGCTGGAGGACTTCCTCATCGTCACATGGTCCAAAGCTGTTCCAGAAACGGCTCCGTGTCGCCTAGGCCCCACTTGTTTTGGCCTTGATGACAGTAGTGCCGAGCCCGCGGGGTTGCGATGTTTGTCGAGAACTCTCGGTCATGTACTCGAAGTAGCACTTCGCTCGGTCGTGTTGAATGTCCATAACCGACGAGACGCTCGAGCAGCTCGTTGATCGCTGCCGAGGCGACTAGAGTTGTGAAAGCAACAACCGCCGGTTCAACGCGCCCCAAGGCGGGTGCGTACCCTTCGTCGGCTAACCTAGTGCGTTCCTGGTTCGTTTGCATCTCCGCCGATGCTCGCGCCGTGTCGATGCGGTTTCGGCAAACCAGACAGGCGTTGCCCGGGGAAAGAACGGTAACTCGACCGTCAATTCCGGTGAGTAGCCCTTTCATGTCGCTGCTAAGGACCACTCCTATGTCGATTACGGGTATCAGGTAGTAGGTCGAGAGCCTGGACAGTACGAGCCTTCCGGCGTTGTCGTCGGTGCACCCGAAAATGAGGTCAACATTTGCAAGAGCTCGGGCTATGGAGGCGTCAGTGCATTTGCCCTTGATCGTCTCGCATTGAAGGTCTGGAGCGATGGCCGCCAAGTGTTGGGCAACCACAGAGACTTTCGGTTTGCCGACGTGGGTAGGTGTCGAGCCGTACACACGAGTGACATTCGTGGCACACAGCGTGTCACCGTCGACGAGCAAGAGCTGACGCACTCCCAGACGTACCAACTGTTCGGCGATTGAAGATCCGGTCCCACCAGTGCCTACGATGGCGATTTTCAACATGCCTAGCGTCCGTTGAACATCCTCGCCGAATGCTCGAACATTGCGGTCGAAGAGAGTCGGCTCAATGGAATGTGGCTGAAGATCAAAGGTAGGTCGGAGCCACCACCGGTCTCCGATGAGCCAGAAACGGTCAATAGCCTTTTCCTCGGCACCAGACTTTTGCAGCGTACCTGTCAGGTCGAGAGTCGGACCATTCGGAGAGACGATCACGGTTCCATAGAACTCGGAGTCACTTCGGATTCGAAAGAGATCCGAGATCTGGGAATCGACAACCTTGTCCCGTTCACTACGACGTGGCGCGTTCTGCGGATGTGTATGCAGCCAGATGGGTATTGCCCCATCGTCTGTGGCCGAGCCTAGGGCGCTTAGGTAACCCTCCGGCGTTACAGCCATACCGGTGGCCGCACGATAGCGGTATGAATCCTCGGACGCCCAATAGAGGGTTCTTCCGAGCAGGCGCAGGTCACCGCCGGGAGCTTGGTGACAGCGAGCGGTCAAAACGCCAGCACGTTCAGTCGGTGACGTGGCGGCCAGAATCAAGTCGCCAGTGATCGTGTCCGGCAAGACGACAGTGATACTCATGCGGCGGCCCCCAACTCCCGGTGTACGAGGGTTAGGTAGCTTTCAAGGCCGTCGACTCCAGGACGCCACTCTCCTTGGTTGAGGTGGCGGGACCAGCGTTGCCAAGTTCTCCCCAGGTGCATCTCTTGGACTTGAGTCTGAGGTATCGTTTTACCGTCGGGCCGCGACACCGGGGGGTCGAACCACCACATGTCGGGTGGAACGTCAGGAAAACCCGCTGCGAGCCTCAACAGTAGATCCGACTGGCGCGGCGTCAAACCTGAGGGTAGCGGGAAGTTGGTGATGATGACGCATACCATCTGGTTTTCTAACGCCTCAGAAAACTCAGGGAACTTGGCCTGGAGATAGTGTCGCTCATCTGGTGGTAGCATGCATTACCTCCTCCCGTGACTCTCGTGCGCCTGGGTTGATTAAAGCCGGCGCCGAGAAGAAGCGCATACCATCGTGAATCTCAAGCTCCTCGTCGTTGCCGATCTTCTTGTCTGAGCCGCCGGGGACCACCAAGAACAGGTCTCGTTTCTCATCGATCTCGGGATCGGCGAGCTTCCGGAGTTCCCACCCCGTCATGACTATCTTCGTGTCCGGGGGTTTGTCGGTTAGTCGGTACTCCTTGCGGTCGATCTGAATGACGACCCCTCCCTCAGGGGTGCTCTCCACACTGGTTTTGTCGTCGGATAGTGCCATGAAAAACCTCCTTCTAAGGCCTGAAATGCACAGTTGTCAAACCGCTCGAAACGTGAAACACTTAGTCAGTGTAACCACTCCGTCTCACATGTCAAGCACTTCGGATAGAATTTCAGGAGGAGGCGATGCCCGAGCCTTATTCACTGGCTTCTTTGGGACAATTGGTCGCGCAGAAGCGCGGCAAGGTCGGTATCCGGACTACGGCACGGGAGATCGGGGTGTCGCCGGCCACGTTGTCACGGATAGAGAACGGGAAGCTTCCAGACTTGGAGAACTTCGCCAGGATCTGCCAGTGGTTAGACGTGGATCCGGCCAGTGTCCTTGGTTTCGATCCTGAAGACCGCGGTCGGAGGACGGTTGCGGTGCACTTCCGAAGCGAAAAGGCCATGGCTGTAGAGACAGCGGCGGCTCTCCAGGAACTGATCCTGGCGGCGCAACATATGCTGGCGGCGGAGGAGGAGAACGATTAGTGCGGCGGGGATTCAAGGCATGGTGCGAAAGGACCTCAGCAGAGTATCGGCAGGCCCTCGGAGTCTCCTCTGAAGAGGCTCTGGCCCCGAGGGCGTTGGCGGCATTTCTTCGCGTGCGCGTGGCAACGCCGCAGGACTTTCCCCTTCTTTCGTACAAATCCCTCCAACAACTGACGGTAGCAGATCCGGACAGTTGGTCGGCCATCACGGTTTCGCAGGGTGGGATTAATCTCGTGATCCTGAATTCAAGCCAACCCATCACTCGTCAGACAAACAGCCTTGTCCATGAGCTGGCCCACATTATTCTCAACCACAAGACGGATGATGCTCAAGTTTCGGCCGAGGGTATTCTGTTCCGTGCTCAGTTCAACAAGGAGCAGGAAGACGAAGCCGCTTGGCTTGCGGGATGCCTCCTTGTCCCGGCCGAAGGACTACTCGACGCTTATCGGTGGACCCGGGCACCCCGGCTGCTGGCTGAGCAGTTCGGGGTCAGTGAACCTCTCCTTGAATGGCGCTTGCGAATGACTGGAGTTCAAAAGCGGATGGCGCGTGTGCGGCGATCTTCCAAGACGGGCCGTTAGTTCTTTGTGGCACCACACCATGACCGATAAGAAGAAACTCATCGAGGTCGCTCTTCCGCTAGACGCAATTAATCGGGCCGCGGCACGGGAGAAGTCGATCAGACACGGGCACCCAAGCACGCTCCATCTCTGGTGGGCGCGGCGGCCGCTCGCGGCCGCGCGGGCGGTGATTTTCGCACAGATGGTCGACGACCCTTCGGACCGTCCAGATCTGTTTCCCACGGAAGTTGATCAGCAAAGGGAGCGCGAACGGCTTTTCCGGCTGATGGGGGAGATGGTCCAGTGGGAGAGTACCACCAATGAGGATGTGCTGCAGCAGGCGCGACACGAAATCCGAGTTAGCTGGCGGCGGTGTTGTACCGACAACGCGGGACATCCACGGGCTGGAGAGTTGTTTGACCCTGACAAGTTGCCTGCGTTTCACGATCCCTTTGCCGGAGGCGGTGCGTTGCCGCTGGAGGCTCAGCGGTTGGGACTGGAAGCTCACGCGAGCGATCTGAACCCGGTGGCGGTCCTGATCAACAAGGCGATGATCGAGATACCGCCCAGGTTTGCGGGGAGGGAGCCGGTGAACCCGGAGGCGCGAGAAGGCGGAGGGGCAGGCAAGCCGTTGCTGACAGAGCGTAAGTGGACGGGAGCGCAGGGGCTCGCCGAGGATGTCCGTTACTATGGCCGGTGGATGCGAGACCAGGCGGAGGAGCGTATCGGGCATTTGTATCCGAAGGTCGAGATCACCGACGAGATGGTGCGGGAGCGGCCTGACCTGAAGCCGTACCAGGGCCGCAAGCTGACGATGATCGCGTGGCTGTGGGCGCGCACGGTGAAGAGCCCGAATCCGGCGTTTGCGGATGTAGAGGTGCCGTTGGTCTCTACGTTCATGCTCTCGACGAAGAAGGGGAAGGAGGTGTACGTCGAGCCGGTGTTCGAAGGGAGCGGGTACCGGTTTGCGGTGAAGGTGGGGGTGCCGGCAGACCCCGAGGCGGCGAAGGCTGGAACCAAGATGGCGCGCGGAGCCAACTTCAGGTGCTTGCTGTCGGGGACGGCCATTCCGAGCGACTACGTCAAGACGGAGGGCAAGGCGAAGCGGTTGGGGTCACGGCTCATGGCTATAGTGGCGGAGGGGGACCGGGGTCGGGTCTATCTGCCACCGACCGTGGAGCACGAGGAGGCGGCGGCGAAGGCGAACCCCACGTGGCGGCCCGAATTGGAGCTTCCGGGCAACCCCCGCTGGTTCTCTCCGCCAGACTATGGCATGCCCGCCTTCGGCGATCTCTTCACGGCGCGGCAACTAGCTGCCTTGACCATCTTCTCCGACTTGGTGTCGGAAGCGATGGAGCAGGTCAACAAGGACCACTGGGGAGTGACCTCGGCCATGGTTGACGACGACCGGCCCTTGCGGGAGGCGGGTGCCGGACCCAAGGCATACGCCGAGGCGGTAGGGGTGTATTTGGCATTCGCAGTGGACAAGGGAGCCAACTACTGGTCCGCAATCTGTGCTTGGCATACGGGTGCGGCGAAATTAGTGTCCACCTTCGGACGCCAAGCACTCCCGATGGTTTGGGACTATACCGAGGCAAATCCTTTTAGCAGGTTGTTGAAAAACTCCGCCTGACGCGGATAACAGTAAGTATCATATTCGTATCGACCTGGAGTAAGCGATGAGAGGAACAGATCCGCGTCAGGAAGGGATGTTCAGTTATGTGTCGCCGGAAGCGCGAGTGCCAGCAGACCATCCGTTGCGAGCGATACGGAAGATGGTGAACAGGGCGCTTGAAGGACTGACGCGGG
>JAPOPM010000065.1 GCA_026712905.1 Deltaproteobacteria bacterium | reverse complement strand
TCGACACAGGCGACAGGCCCGTCTGCACGATACTCCATGCACTTAAGGCGCAGCCGTCGTCTGAAATGCGCATGCCATGGATAATGAACGGTGCAATCTGCCCCGACATGGGTAGAATGAACACGCAGTGCTCAACGCACTCCGCAAATCCATAGGCCCGGCTATCGCCGACGAGGCGTTTTCCAGGTGGCTCGACCAACGGATCGAGGAGCCGGAGGTCGACGCGAACGCGGAGGTTATCCGCGATGCGTTATGGGGTTTGATCCGGGAAGGCAAGCTCTCCATCCGGCGCGGTGGGTATATCGTTCGGCGCGGGCGTAGGCGCGTAATTGTGGAGCCTCGCCAAAGCTGACGATTCGGCAAATGCCGATTCGATACAGCGAATGCATTCTCTTGAAAGTCCTGTCCCGGGACCGTGATGACGGCGTCCGCGAGACCGCCACCCCGCCGGCCAGTTCCGACAACGTGCCGCGAAGGCCGTCGTCGGCTACCTGACCGCCCCGGTGCATCGCGTTTCCCGTATCCGGGGCGGTCCGGGCGCCTCCGGGGCGGTTGACCGGCCTGGCGGATGGCGTGCATCTTCCCGCCATGTCAGGTCTGTTCGACATGTGCCGGGACATGGTCGGTTTTCTCGCCGTTATTGAAGCCGGGTCGATATCGCACGCAGCGAGGCGGGGAAGATGAGGTCGAGTGTGGCGGCCATCCTGGCGATAGGGGGAATTTCGCTCGCAGGGTGCAAGACTGTAGTCCCCCTTGCCATCGTCGACCTTCAAACGGACAAGGTGGTCATCCAGGGAGGCGACGATGAAGACGATACAGCGGTCGTCGCAAAGGCTCGGGAAGGATGCTCTGTCCACGGGCGTATCCCCCTCTATTTGAGCGAGGGGCGACATTGCAGCGGCACGGCATGCTTTTCATCTGGGTATTCTGCATTCTGCAGCCCGGCAAGCTGCGTGATGCACCATCTGTTCGCCTGCATCGAATAGCGAGCACGGTAGTCCCCCGACACCGGACAGCGGAGACCGCGCGGCAACCCGGTCACTGCCCGGAACAGCACCGGTGCCGGAAACGGGGGTATTCTTTCGGGTCGGGCCGAGGGGAAGTACAACATGATCGGTCATCGGGCATTCGCTGACGAACTGGAGGCACGAATAGAGCACCGTTACGGTGATGGCGGATACAGGCTGGGCTGGCGCCTGCTCTACAGCCCGGCGGTTGTTCTCGAAGGGACCCGCGTGGCGTTTGTCGGCCTCAATCCCGGCGGCGGTGTACAGCGGGACGACCATGCGGAATTCGCCATGAGTTTGGGCAGCGCCTGGGTTGTTGAAAGTTGGAAGGGTCGGCCGCCGGGGAAAGCGCCGCTCCAGAGGCAGGTCTTGTCCCTGTTCGAACTGCTCGGCGAAAAGCCGGAGGCCGTATTGAGTGGAAATCTTGTGCCCTTCCGGTCGCCGGATTGGGACGCGCTTCCTGGAGACAAGAAGGCCGCCGTCGAGTTCGGCAAGGATTTGTGGCGGGACATGATCCTCAGGGCTCGCCCGTCCCTGGTCATCGCCTGTGGAACGCGTCCTTTCGATGCCCTGCGAGAAGCGCTCGGAGGGACAAAGCCCGAGAATTACGGGTTGGATTGGGGTCGAGTTACGGCCCGGAGATGCGCCTGGCCGGGCGGCGAACTGTTGGGCCTACCGCACCTCTCGCGTTTTCCTGTCGTCACAAGCCGCCGCGACGCCGTCCTGCAACTATTGTGCGGATTCATCGACGAGAGGGGGTAAACTTATCCCGACGCTGGCCAGTTTTTGGACCCGCTGCCTCGAGTAGCGCCTGCAGTTCACCTCCGCGCGCGTCTCGCCCGCCGCGAAGGTCACCGTGCCGGACGTCGCGGTGTAGTCTGCACCGTCCGCCCCCATGCCGATATCTTCACCCATGCACGCCGACGATGATGCAACTGACCTGAGCCCAGGGCCCCAACTCAACCCGCCCGTCAACAACAAGAAAACATACCCCGGCCGCCAACGCGTCTCACGCGCAACCGATGCCCCTGCCCCCTCGGCCGCAGAAAACAGGCGCGCTACTCCGATGGTCCCGCAAACAGACAAAACGCCTGCAAACGAAAGCCCGGTAAGAAATCCGGGCTAGCGGGACTGCCCGACCATGAGATATTGAGCCCCTTCGCTTCTGACAAGGCTGACGCCGCCCTTGGCGCGCTTGTGTGCGACCCTGAGGCCGTAATTCCCCTTTCCGGCCACCCATACATGCTGCCGACCCGAGAGGGCGAATAGTGCTTCGTGAATACGGCCGAACTGCGAAGTCCTAAAGCATTGACGCAATTCATCCGGGAAGTCATCCTGCTTGCTGGCCCTGCTCGACACGTTTTCCTCGTCCTCAATGAGAATTTCAAATGCCCTGACAAGCGGTGTCGGGTCGTTTCCAAGTATTGCAAGGTCGATGGTGATGCTAGCATCGACAGCCTTGACGCCCTCGAACGGGAGAGCGTCCCAAAAGTTCTCGACGGCTTCTCGCGAGAAAAAGTCGTCGAATGCCCGATTGCGAGATACGAAGGATCGGAGATTCTTGTAGCTCGCGATTTCTTGGTGGACATATGCTTGATGTTGTCTCCACAGTTCATTGCCGTCCCAAGGAATATCGGCAATGTCCAGCCAGCTTATGTGGCGGGCGTTTTTATGAACATCTTGGAATTTCTTGAATATTTCAACGGTCGGAAGAGAACCCGCAGCGTCACCCGCCCTCTCGCGGTTGAACGGCGTGAGATATACGATCGCTATGCGGTCTTCGTCTTTCTTGTCGTATTCGTACTTATCGGAAAGGCCATCGAGATAGCCTTCAAGCTGTCCCTTCTTTGCCGAGGCCTTGGCCGTCTTGACCTCGATTCCCAGCAAGCGGCGGCGCTCGTCATCATGGATGGAAATATCGATTCGTTGCCCTCCTGTCGCGCCATTCCTGTCCTTTTCCGCTTTTTCCTCGGTTTCGATCCGGGGGCTGTGCGGAATGTCCCAATTGTCCGGTGCGGCCAGCCGCCAAACGGCATCGAACAACGAGCGGTTTCCTGATGCGCTGACGCGCAGCGCTTCCCCTAGGAATTCAGAGTGAAAGGGTTCTGTACGACTTGTCGTTTTCCTGATAACCTCGAAGATGTTGAGAGCCTTCATCCGCTCAAACCTCCCACCACTCGCCGTCCTCCCTCGGGACGACATTGTCGAAGAAATCCGGGAAGCGCCCGGTTTCGAAGGAATGTATGGGCACGAGGGCGCGGGGGGCAAGGGCGGCGGCGAAG
>JAPOPM010000064.1 GCA_026712905.1 Deltaproteobacteria bacterium | reverse complement strand
GGCCATGGGCCGGCTCGTGTCGATGGAATGGGCCATCGCCGCCTGTCGGGCCTACAACAACTGGCTCTACGACACCTTTCTCAACCACAGTCCCAAGCTCAAGGGGGTGGCCCTGATACCGATCCAGGATGTGGACGCCGCCGTGGAGGAGCTGCGCCGTGCCGTCACGCAACAGGGAATGATCGGCGCCATGCTGCCGTCCAACGGCGAGGGCCTGCAGAACCACCTGGGAGCGAAGCTCTACTGGCCCATCTACGAGGAGGCCGAGAAGCTCAACTGCTCCCTGGCGGTGCACGTGGGCGCCCTGCACCACCTGGGCATGGACACCTTCAGCACCTACTATCCGGTCCACGCCATCGGGCACCCGATGGGCATCATGATCCAGGCGGCCGCCATGGTCTCCCACGGGGTCTTCGAGCGGTTTCCCAATCTGCGCGTGGGATTTCTCGAAGGTGGATCCACCTGGGTGCCCTTCTTCCTGGACCGCCTCGACCGCTCGCACCACGAGGGCCACATGCAGGTGGACTTGGAAGGCGAAATTCTCGGAGGCCCCAAGCTGGGCGAAAAGGCCAGCGACTACTTCCGGAAACAGATGCGTGAAGGAAGGATCTTCGTCGGCTTCGACGTGGACGACGGCGGCCTCGGCTTTGCCGTACAGAACGCCGGCAGGGACGGCTTTCTCTTCGGCAGCGACTTCCCGCATGAAGTCTTCGACGCGGCAAAGTGCCGCCATGAGATCGATGAGTTGCTTGCGCGCGAGGATTTGTCCGAGGAGGACAAGGAAGCCGTGCTGGGTGGTAACGCCAAGAGGCTTTACCAGCAGCCGGAGGGCTGAAGGAGGCCCCGGGGGTCTCTCTCACGTGTTCAGATCCAGTTGGGTGAACAGCGGCTGCCTCACCTCGTCCATATGGTCTCTGAGGGGTCGATAGGTCGTAAGGTCGTAGCTCTTCACGTCAACTGCGACAGGGAGGTTGCTCTCGTGGAACAGCGTCCACAGGCGATCAATGGTTCTTTCGTCGAGTTGGCCGTGCAAGACCATGTCTATGTCTGAATCCGGCCGGCAAGTGCCTGTGGCGCGGGACCCGAAAAGGTCCACACGAGTGATGATGTCCGCATAAGGCGCGAGAATACGCTTGATCGTGAGTAGCTGCTTGGCTGTGAGGCCGTGGTCCATCGGGTCTAGTCCCCTCTCTCTTCGAGCAACTTCGTATAGAGCTCAGCCATGACCTCCAGATAGCGGCTCCTGATGCTGTCGATCACAGCCTGGAACTGCTTGAAGTCGTAGGTATGGGACATCTTGTTGCGGTCATCCAATGCATCCATCCACGTCTCACCGTCGCTGATCAGCCTGGACGCGAAGGCAGCGCGTATGACCGCCCGAGGGGTGACTTGGGGTAAGACAAGACTCTCGCTTTCCAGGTAGTCCTTCATGACGTTCCAGGCCAACTCCATGGTGTACTCAAAGCGCTGGATGACGCCTTCCTGCTCCAACTGGCTGAGTTCTCGGTCTTCGTCCAGAGCCTCTCTGAGCAAAACAAAGGCCCGTTGGTAGTTGTCGAACCGGTACTGCCAGCGCGGTTTCTTTGGTGGGTTCATGGCGGTGCACCCGGACGTCACGGATAGCTTCCCGATTTTGCCACCTGAGGTAGGGATTTGCCACAAGATAGTGACATTGGAGAACACCGCAAACCGCGGGATCTTCTTTGTCGTTCACCCGCCTCGTGGTTACGCCTTTCTTGGTAGAGAGGGCCTCCGGCTGATTGAAAAGTTTGCCGTCGGCCGTTTGAAAGCAACCCAACGGAGAACCCACGGCCGGAGGCTACGGGAACACCCGCAAGGGCCCTTGACTCGGAGTAGACCGCGTTCGCTACGCTCGTGCCCCCGCAAACGAGGATGTCACCAAGCCTCCCAAGGATTGACGAGATCAACGCCGACGCGTTGGAAATCAGCGATGTTGCGAGTGGCCACGGTGAGGTCGTGGGCCTTCGCCGTTCCCGCGATGAGAGCGTCGCCGAGGTCCAGCGGATGTCCTGAGCGCTGGGCCAGGACCCGGAGCCGGGCCGCCCACTCCGCCCCCACCCGGTCCAAGGGCAGGATTCGGTCCTCGTATTCGGTGGTGAGGCGCAACAGATCAGCCTCCAGGCCGGACCGCCGTCGTCCTCGTGCCAGCCGTCGCACGCCGTATTCCAGCTCGTGCACAACGATCGAAGACAGCCATAGGTCGTCATGTTCCGCCAGAAAAGTCACCACACGTGCATCCGGAACGCTACGCATGGTCTCCGAGACCACGTTCGTGTCCAGGAGATACCCGCTCATTCGTCATCCTCGTCGCTGAACGGAACCTCCCGAACGGAACGGCGGTCAGGAACTTCGAGATCTACCCCGCGTGGCATGTTCTCGATCAGCCACCTGCCAAGGGGCTTGCGAGGATTGGCTTTGTTGTCCCATGCGTCCGCGGGCACGACGACGAACGACCGCCGGGTGCCGATACGTTGCGGCCCTTCCGACTGGGCCAGGCGCAGGATCTCGGAGAGGTGGGCCTTCGCCTCGGCCACAGTCCAAACACGTTGCGGTCCGGTCCTTGTCACGAACAAGCCTCCTCCGATCAAGAGAACACAAACTAGTCCAGTATAGACCAGACATCCCGACTTGGCAACGGAGCGCTCAGGTACTGGATGGGAATATGCTTGGCGGAGGGGGCGAGATTCCAACTCGCCGTCCACTTGTTAGGCGTACGCCAATTTTCAAGACCGGTGCCTTAAACCACCCGGCCACGCCTCCGTGTTCGAGAAGACCCGGGACGCCCCGGTTTCGGGCGTTAATCCGGATTTGGCCACTTGGTGAAGGGGTTTCCCACAAGGTTGGCGTTGTAGAAGCGGGGGTCGTGGGTGACTTCTTCGCCAACCCACGGGGGTTTGGTGAACGGGCGGTCTTCGCGGTCGAGCTCGACCTCGGCGACCACGAGGCCCTGGTTGTCGCCGAGGAACTCGTCGACTTCCCAGACGAGGCCGTCGTGCTCCAGGCGCCGGCGTACCTTCTCGATCAGCGGAGGCTCGCACAGGCTGAGCAGTTCGACGGCGTCTTCGAGCGGAATGTCATATTCGAATTCGGCCCGGGTGGCGCCACGGGTGAGTCCCTTGATGGTCAGGATGGCCTTGTGACCCTCGATGCGGACGCGGACGGTGCGCTCGGGGTGCGTGCTCAGGTAGCCCTGGCGCAGGACCGTTCCCTCGGCCTTGCGCCACTCGTCTCCGGTGACAAGGAACTTGCGCTCGATCTCCAGCGCCATGGGATTTGCGCGGCCTACTTCATCCGGTGCAGGACATTCTCGGCCAGCCCCTGCAGGTACTCCTTCCGCCCGGACAGGTCCTTGGGCATGTTGAGGAGCGTCATCCCCACGTACTCCACGCCGTCCTCGGCAAGCCGGCCGAGGTCCTGCAGGCAGTCGTCGCCGTCGCCGGACACAGCCCAGGCGCTGACCTCGGAGTCGGAGGCGATGTTGATCTTGACCATGGTGTCTTCCTGCATGTTCCAACTGCTGTACATCTTGTAGGAAGACGCCGCGGACTCGCGCGCCTCGGCGATGGCGGTCTCCTTGTCCTTGGCAAACGCCACACCCCGGGAGATGGTGATGCGGCCGGGGTCCTGGCCGGTGACGCTCCGCTCGTCGCGGTAGATGGAGATGAGATGGGCGACGTCGTCGAAGCCCACCTGGGGGGCCAGGTAGGCGGCGTCCGCGATGCGGGCGGAGCGGCGCACCGCGCCTTCGCTCTGGCAGGCGATCCAGATGGGCGGATGGGGTTTCTGGATGGGCGTGAATCCCATCTTGGCGCCGTGCACGGTCCAGTACTTGCCCTCGTGGTCGATCTCCTCGCCGGTCCAGAGCTTCTTCATCACTTCGATGGACTCGGTGAGGCGGGAGACGCGCTGCTTGCGGTTGGAGGCCACGGCCTCGAGCTCGGTGTCGCGGTAGCCGAGGCCCACGCCGAGGACGAAGCGGCCCTTGGCGATGTGGTCCAGGGTGGCCACGTCTTCCGCCACCTGGAGCGGGTTGTGGAGCGGCAGCAGCACGATGCCGGTCTGGAGCCGCATCTCGCCCACCTCCGGCGCCAGCCGCGCCAGCATGGGGAAGGGCTGCGGCCAGATGGTGGGGTGCGACACCCAGTGCTGCGGCATGGTGATGGCGGCGAAGCCGCAATCGCGGGCCACGTGGCAGATCTCGACGGCGTCGTCGATCTGCTCGTGCAACGGGCGCGTGGGGTTGGTGAAGAAAGAACGGAAATAGATGCCAAGTTCCACTGGAGTCCTCCTGAATGGTGAAGTTACTTCATGGCAAGGGAGGTGTGGGGTTGTCAAATTGGGCGCCCCACGCCACCCCACCTGGATTCCCGCTTTCGCGGGAATGACGTTCCGTTACATAGTTGCCTCATGAGTCTTGACACAGCCTGTTTCGCGGGCACGACGTGTTCGGGGTTCTACAGACGGAATCGCAAGTTGACAGAATTCAGCACGTCCACTAACACGTAACGTCATGGCTTCATCATCCACCGGAAGCGGTTCGGGCGGTGTTCCCGAGGTTGATGTCCTCATCGCGGGCGGAGGCAACGCGGCGATGTGCGCGGCCATCATGGCGCGGCACGGGGGCGCCAGCGTGCTGGTGCTGGAGGCGGCGCCCAAGGCGTTTCGCGGCGGCAACAGCCGCCACACGCGGAACCTTCGCTACATGCACGAGGGCGAGGACGGGTTCCTCACGGGGACGTATCCGGAGGACGAGTTCTATGAGGACCTCCTGCGGGTGACGGGCGGCGACACCAACGAGGAGTTGGCGCGCTACTGCATCCGCCAGTCCCAGGACGCGGGCGAATGGATGTCGGCCCACGGGATCAAATGGCAGCCGTCCTTGCGCGGCACGCTGCAGCTTTCGCGCACCAACGCCTTCTTCCTGGGCGGCGGCAAGGCGCTGATGAACGCCTACTACGCCACCGCCGAGAAGATGGGCATCCGGGCCGAGTACGACACCGAGGTGCGGGACCTGAACATCGAGGACGGGGTGTTCCGCTCCGCGGTGGTGGAGCATAACGGCCAGAAGCGCGAGGTGGCGGCCAAGGCCTTCATCGGCGCCTCGGGGGGCTTCGAGGCCAACGTGCCGTGGCTCAAGGAGTACTGGGGCGACGCGGCCGACAACTTCATCATCCGCGGCACGCCCTACAACAAGGGCCGGGTGCTGCGGGAACTGTTCGACGCGGGCGCGAAGTCGGCGGGGCGGGCCAAGGGCTTCCACGCCATTGCGCTGGACGGGCGCGCGCCCAAGTTCGACGGCGGCATCGTGACGCGGCTCGACTGCGTCCCCTTCGGC
>JAPOPM010000063.1 GCA_026712905.1 Deltaproteobacteria bacterium | reverse complement strand
GGCCGTGGACGAGGCCATCGCCGCTCTGACCGCTGCGGATCAGGCCGAGGCCATGTCCACGGCGGCATACACCGCAGCCGCTGCCGCGCTGAGCGCCGCGCAAACCGCGGTGGCCAATGCGGACGCCGATACGTTGGCCGAGGCGGGCGCCGCACTGGCAGTAGCGTTGACGGACGCAGCGACCGCCGCGGCGGACTTGGGCGTCAAGACGCAGGCGGTTACCGATGCCACCGCCGCCCTTGAAGCCGCTAGGGCCACTCTCGCCAGCGTGGATCCTACCCATGTGGCGCTGCAGGCCGCCACCGCGGCTCTGGAGCGAGCGCAGACGGAAGCCAACAATCAGGCCGAGGCGATCAAAGCTCTGCAGAAGCAGATCGCGGATCTTCAAAAGGCCGAGCAGGATCGCATGGACGCGGCCGAGAGGATGGCCGAGGAAGAGCGGATGAAGGCCATGGCCACCAAGGGCAAGGCCTTGGAGAAGGCGCTGGGGGACAACCCCCTTGGCAATCTGCGGATGGACACCGACACTCCTCTCGCGACACTCGGATCGTCCGGATTGACGCTCGGAGTGCCAACAGCCGATAGCGCAACAGACGCTGAGGACGGACAGCCTATGAAGGCTGTAGAGGGTTCCGCAGGGACGTTGGGCGACTGGAAGAGTATGAAGTACGCCCATACGGACACCGGGACGAAGGTGACCAACGAAGCCATGGTCTATACAAAACGGGGCGCAGGCACGCAGAAGGAGATCACTCAGGCCAATATTGGGGTAGTCGGTGATACAGGACTAACCCTCGGCACCGGCACGGGCGTCGCAGGGAGGACCATCTCAATTGCTGATGACACTGAGTCAACGGATTTCAAGGGAACCGGCTTCCCAACGGCCGGCACCAAGACCTTCACCCCCGATGTAGCTGGGCGCGTGCTGGTGCAGGGCTACCTCCGAGGCGCGAAGGGAGTCTACGTGTGTGCGACGGCGCCTTGTAACGTCGATGGTGACGGCGCCAAGATTACGCTCGGCTCGTCATGGACGTTCATCCATGATGTTGGCGCGAAGCTGTCCAGTCCCGACAATACTTACCTCTATTTCGGATGGTGGCTGCAACAGAATGCCGACGGGCCAACCAAAGCGAGCGCATTCTTCGGGAACACCGGCGTTGCCGCCATCACCGTAGAGGCAGATGATCCTGCGACCCTCGGCGGATCGGCTACCTATGCCGGCAAGGCGGCCGGGAAGTTTGCCATCAACGACCCGCTGCGTGGCGGCGACGCAGGCCATTTCACAGCGGATGCGACCCTGACCGCGAAGTTCGCCGCAAATGCTAGCAACGGAGGAGTCACAGGTACGATCAACAACTTCATGGCCAACGACGAGGCCGTGCCCTGGAGCGTGAAGTTGAACCGCTCCGGCTGGGATGCTGGGACCGACGGTGACGCGACCGATCCGTTTGGCCAGTTCGGAATGACTGCTGATGACCCGTCCACGACCGACATAGACGAGTCCACGATGGGCAAGACGGTCTGGTCCATCGACGGCAACGCGGCGCCGGCATCGGGCGGCTGGAACGGCCAGATGTACGATGAGAAGCCCGGCAATACTCCGTCTGGGGATGGCAGCAACGTGCCGACGACTGTCATCGGCAGGTTCCAGTCCATGTTCGGTAGCACCCACACCATGGTCGGCGCCTTCGGAGCCGAGAAGAAGCAGTAATCGGCCGGTCGACGGCTCAAGGCTGCACTTACGGGGGCGGCGGGTTTCGGCCCGCCGCCCCTTTTCTCTGTAATGGCAACCCTCGCGTGTGCCGAAACGACGACCCACTTCAGTACCATCCCACTGACCGCCACTCAATCGCCGTGACGGCTCCCGTCCGCCGGGTCCTCCGGCGCCGATTCCCGTTCGCTTGTACCCGTGGTTTCATCGTTCCTGACCGCGTGCGCGGGCTCTGGTTCTCACGCCACACAGCGGGGGCTGTTGGCCCCGCCCTTCCCTGCCTTGGCTGCGCCGACGTGCTCCGGTGCCGTCAGGAACGCTATACATGAGCTTGGGAAACCCGGTGTCAAATTGCGACGCGCCCCGTGTTCGAAAAAAACACATGCGTGGATGTTCAAGGGGTTTGCGTGTAACACATCCCGTTTACAGCAGTGACTCAACCGTCACGGGCTGGCGGAACTTTTCCCAAGGACTCGGCGTTTTCCCAGGGTGGGCATGCGCCGGCAGGAGCATGGCTGATACCAGTTTGGTGCTTGCCGCTACCGATCGGCGTTCGCGACCGGCCTGCGCAGGATCATGATGGCGGACTCCGGCTCAGCCGCGGCCTTTTTGGGCAGGCGCGGACGAGACGGCGCCCGCCATTCGGATGGTTCTCGTTGAGGAATGAGCGCAGGGTCTGGCCGGAACGAGGGGAGAGGCGCCACAGGCCGAGGTCAAGATCGAGCGGTTGCTGTACCGGTTCCTGCGTTTTCCTGTTCGGATTCGGACGCCGGGCCGCCGTCTTCGGTTCGCTCGTCGGCAAATTCCTGATCCAGTTGGCCGGCGTCGGGAGACTCCTGCGTCCGTTCCTCGTCCCGATCCGGCGACGTCATCCCGGTCTCGTGCCTGGGCTCGGGTTCGCCAAGCTCGATCCGTTCGGTTTCCTGTCCACGATCTAACCCATCGCCAACCTCCCAGGACCGTTCGTCGTGCGTCTCGAGGGTCAGGTATTCAGGTTCACGATTAAGCGCCGTGAAGCGACACGTTTGCGCCCGGGTTGCGGCAGGATGCCGCTGGCGGGTTTCGGCAACGCCGCTGTTCCCTTCCACTTCTACAGCCTCAGCCTGATCCCGAAACGGCTCGGGG
>JAPOPM010000062.1 GCA_026712905.1 Deltaproteobacteria bacterium | reverse complement strand
TACTCCAAGGCCCACGCCCACGGCTCCGCCGCGGTGCTCATCTGCGTCAAGGGCAAGGGCTACACCTACACCTGGCCCTCCACCCTGGGTCCCACGCCGTGGAAGGACGGCAAGGCGGAAGGGGTGCGGCGGCAGGACTACGAGCCCGTCGGCATGGTGAGCGCGGCGCCCATGGGCGGCAACTGGTTCCATGCCCACTTCGGCGTGAGCGCGGAGCCGCTGCGGCTGTCGGCGTGGTTCGGCCCCAACGCGCCCGGACGCGAGCGCGGGCGGCCCGGCGAGAAGGCCATCGACTACGGCGCCATCGAGATCAAGGACGGCGGCACGGCCATCGCCTATCGGGACGAGGACCCGTTCCTGCGCCAGGAGTTCGAAGAGACTCTGGGCAAGGAGGGGATGAAGTCCAAGATGCCCGCCGAGATCTACAAGCCGGAAGCCTAGGGACCGCTCGTGGCCGACACAGGATCCCTCGGTTTCACCGGTTCCGGCAGGCACATCGTTGAGGAAGACGAGATCAAGCTCACCAGCGTGGGCGTGGACATCGGTTCGTCCACGTCCCACCTGGTGTTCTCGCGCCTCGAGCTGAGCCAGGAAGGAACCCGTTACGTCGTCAAGAAACGCACCGTGCTGAGCGAATCGGAGATTCTGCTCACGCCCTACACCGACGACCTGACCATCGACATGGAGCGCCTGGAGCGCTTCATCAACCAACAGTACGAACGTGCCGAGCTCAAGCGCGAGGACGTGGATACGGGCGCGTTGATTCTCACCGGCGTGGCCGTGCGCCGGCGCAACTCCCGCGCCATCGCCGACCTGTTCGCGGAGGAGGCGGGCCGCTTCGTGTCGGTCACGGCCGGCGACGGGCTCGAGACCACCATGGCCGCCCACGGCTCGGGAGCGGCGGCTCGCTCCGGCAACGAGGACGCGGTGGTGCTCAACATCGACGTGGGCGGCGGCACCAGCAAGATCGCCGTGTGCGCTGGCGGCAGCGTGCGCGAGGTCACGGCCATCGACGTGGGCGCCCGGCTGCTGGCCATGGACGGCGCCAACACCGTCGTCCGCATCGAGGAGGCGGGGCGGCGCCACGGCGGCAAGGTGGGCGTCGAGCTGGAGTTGGGCCAGATCATGGACGAGCAGAGCCTGGAGGCCATCGCGTCCGAGATGGCGGACCGCCTGTTCGAGGTGGTCAACCAGCAGGAGCTGACCGACGAGACCCGGGAACTGCTTCGGCTCCCGCCGCTGTCGTACCGCGGCAAAATCGACGCCGTCACCTTTTCGGGCGGCGTCTCCGAGTTCATCTACGGCCACGCCGGCAACGGCTACGGCGACATGGGCGCGCTCCTGGGCCGGGAGATCCGCCGGCGGGTGGAGGGCCTGGGCGTCCCCATCCTGGAACCCGCGGCGCGCATCCGCGCCACCGTCATCGGCGCCTCCCAGTACACCATCCAGGTGAGCGGCAGCACCATCTTCATCTCGCCTCAGGACGCGGTGCCCGTGCGCAACGTCCCCGTGGTGCGCATCGACTTCGAGTGGGGCGACGACATCGATCCCGCGAAGGTCATCGGCGCCATCGACAGCGCGCTGCGGCGCCTGGACCTGCAAGACGGCCGCCAGCCGGTGGCGTTGGCGTTCCACTGGGAAGGGTCCGCCACCTTCGCCCGCCTGCAGGGTTTCTGCGGCGCGGTGGTGGAGGGCCTCAAGCCGGTGCTCGACAAGGGGCACCCGTTGCTCCTGGTCAACGACGGCGACATCGGCGGCATCCTGGGCCTGCACTTCAAGGAGGAGATGAAGCTCGACAAGCCCATCATCTCGGTGGACGGCATCGCGCTGCAGGAGTTCGACTACATCGATGTGGGCGCGTTGATCCCCTCCTCGGGGGCGGTGCCCGTGGTGATCAAGTCGCTCGTTTTCCCGAGCACGGAACAGAACGCGGCCATCCGGCAATAGGCAGGTCGCCAGGAGCTTGTGTCGGGCCTCCGTTGGGAGTAGAGGACGAGCCATGCAGGCGCGAGAAATCCAGGCCGCTCCACCCGATCCCTACCGGGCATGGTTCGAGTGCATCGCCGGCTGCCCGGGGCGCTACAGCCTTAAGGAGATCATCTACGCATGCCCGAAATGCGGCAATCTCCTGGAGGTGCGCCATGACCTGGAGCTCCTCCGCAAGAAATCGCCCGCATACTGGAAGGACCTCTTCGACCGCCGCCTGATGGGCAACCAGTGGCCCTACGGCAGCTCGGTCTGGGGCAAGCGCGAGATGGTCTGCCCCGACGTGGAAGACGCCAACGTGGTGTCCACCCTGGAGGGGGGCAGCAACCTCTTCTGGGCCGAGCGGCTGGGCAAGGAGATCGGCCTGCCCGATCTCTGGGTCAAGCTCTGCGGCAACAGCCACACCGGCTCCTTCAAGGACCTGGGCATGACCGTGCTCGTGTCCATGGTGCGTCAGATGATGTCGGAAGGCGTGGAGATCCCCGCGGTGGCGTGCGCGTCCACCGGCGACACCTCCGCGGCCCTGGCGGCCTACTGCGCGGTGGCCGGCATCCGCGCCGTCGTGTTCCTGCCCAGGAACAAGGTCTCCACGGCGCAGCTCATCCAGCCCATCGCCCACGGCGCCGTCACCCTGGCCATCGACACCGACTTCGACGGCTGCATGGAGCTGGTGCGGGAGTTCTGCACCCGTCACAACATCTACCTAGCCAACTCCATGAACTCGCTCCGGGTGGAGGGGCAGAAGACCGTGAGCATGGAGCTGGCGCAGCAGTTCGACTGGCAGGTGCCCGACTGGGTCGTCATCCCCGGCGGCAACCTGGGCAACGTCAGCGCCCTGGGCAAGGGGTTCAAGCTCATGCACGACCTGGGCATGATCTCCAAGCTGCCGCGCATCGCGTGTGCCCAAGCCGAGCGCGCCAACCCCCTCTACCGCAGCTACCTCAAGGGCTTCGACGAGTTCGAGCCGGTGCAGGCCCAGCCCACCCTGGCCAGCGCCATCCAGATCGGCAACCCGGTGAGCATCCAGAAGGCCATCCGCGCCCTCCAGTACTTCGGCGGCGTGGTGGAGCAGGCCACCGAGGACGAGCTGGCCGACGCGGTCGCCCGAGCCGACCGCACCGGCCTGTTCAACTGCCCCCACACCGGCGTCGCCCTGGCCGCCCTCTTCAAGCTGGTGGACCGCGGCGTCATCGGCAAGCACCAGCGCGTGGTGGTCATCTCCACCGCCAACGGCCTCAAGTTCCCCGAGTTCAAGATCAAGTACCACGAGAGCCGCCTCGAGGAAGTGACGACCCGCCACGCCAACACCCCCATCGACGTCCCCGCCGACTACGACAGGGTGCGCGACGCGGTGTTCCGCGCCATCGAGGATCACCCGCAGCCCTGATCCCGCTCGTCTTTGCAGTACCTGGATGTCGCAATGGGTATATGGCAGGGCGGACCTTGCCTCACTCGCCGCGAAATTCTCTTACCAGCCGTTGAGCCTGACCGACCAGATAGAGGGGTAGCGAAAGCAGGTGGTAGTCGAGGGTGCCGCCGTTAGCCAGCCTTGTCGAATCGTGCAGCAGGCTCGGCGTGGCGGCGTTGAAACGGAGTCCGAACGCGTTGCCTTTCTCCTTCAGGAACTGGTGCAGCGACTTCAGCGAGCCGGTGGCCCCGGCCTTGACCTCGACGGGAACGACCTGGGCGCCCGATGTCATCAGGTAGTCCACTTCGGCAGCGGCGTTCTTCGTCTCCCGCGCCCAGTAGTATAGCGCCGGAGTTTCGTAGCCAGGGCCGCTGTGGAGCAGGTGCTGGCCGATGAACTGCTCGGCGAGGGCGCCGGCGTTCACAAGAGTCAAGTCGTGTGTGCGAAGGTCGAACAGGTCCAGGTGCAGCGCGGCGCACATCAGGCCGATGTCCATGAACAGGCACTTGAAGTGGCGTGCGTTCGCTTCCGCGGCCAGCGGCACGCCGTTGGCCGCGGTGCGGCAGACCTTGTAGGCAATTCGCGCCATGCACAGCAGCCGCAGCGCGTCCGCCAGCTCCGCGGCGCGGTGGTCCCGGCTGACTCCGACGTACTTGAACTTGCGTCCGACAAGACCCGGAAGGCTGTCGAACACCATGCGCAACCGGTCACGGGAACTGCCATGGCTGTACTTGTTGAAGTCGTCCCTGTAGGTGGCCATTACGCTCTGCTGGATGCGGCCGAGATGGGGGAAGCCCCCATCGGTGTTCTCTCGTCCTTGCGCATAGCCCGAGACCGCCTCCGGAAGGCCCCCCACCACCCAGTATTCCCGCAGCAGACCGGCGTACCGTTGATGCACTGCGTCAGGAAAGGCATCCTCGAGATCGGACAAGGGAACGGCGCGCAGATGGGCGGACAGTTCCGGGTGCCCCATGGCGTCCAGGAAGTCCTCGAAGGTCAGCGGCCCCAGGTGCAGATACTCGATCCGTCCCACGGGCATGGAGAACCGGGTGTCGGCGAGGGCGAACTCCACGAGCGAGCCCGCGGCCACGACATGCAGTTCCGGAGCTTCCTCGTAGAAGTATCTCAGTGCCGCCAGCGCCTCCGGGGCCGCTTGAATCTCGTCGAGAAACAACAGATGGGTTCCGGGCACGATGGTTTGCCCGGTAAGCAGCGTGAGCGTGGAGAGAATCCGTGCCGGGTACCGAGCGGTAAACGCTTCGCGCAGTTCCGGGTTGCGCTCGAGGTCGACCGTGACCAGCGGCCTGCCCGCGGTCCTGGCGAACTCGCGCACCAGCGTTGACTTGCCCACTTGCCGGGCGCCGCGGATCACCAACGGCTTGCGGTCCCTCCGCACAGCCCATTCCTCAAGGTAGGCAGTCTCTCGCCGTTTGAGCATGACTTCCAGTACGACTTGTGCCGAATGCACAGGATTGTGTTAAAAGAACCCTTGAATTTATCAATCACACTAACTTTATACAGGGATCTTTTATCAGACTCCCCGTATGGATTCAAGGATCGACTGTTCAACCCTCTAGGCTTCCGGCGCGAACTGCAGCGATGCGAGCCGGGCGTAGAGGCCGCCGCGGCTCATCAGCTCCTCGTGGGTGCCGGTGGCGACGATGCGGCCGTGGTCCATGACCACGATGCGGTCGGCCTTGAGGACGGTGGCGAGGCGGTGGGCGATGATGAGGGTGGTGCGGTCGGCCATGAGGCGTTCCAGGGCCTGGTGGACGAAATGCTCGCTCTCGGCGTCCAGGGAACTGGTGGCTTCGTCCAGCAGCATGACCGCGGGGTCCCTGAGGATGGCCCGGGCGATGGCGATGCGCTGGCGTTGGCCGATGGAGAGGCGCAGGCCCTTTTCGCCGAGAAAGGTGTCGTAGCGTTCGGGCAGGCTTTGGATGAATTCGTCCGCGAACGCGGCGCGCGCGGCTTCCGCCACCTCCGCGTCGGTGGCGGAAGGGCGGCCGTAGCGGATGTTCTCGCGGGCGTTGGCGGAGAAGATCACGGTTTCCTGCGGCACCAGTCCGATGCGGCCGCGCGCGGTCTGGAGGTCTGCCTGACGAAGGTCGATGCCGTCCAGCCGTATGCAGCCGAGCGCCGGATCGTAGAAGCGCAACAGCAGCTTGAATACGGTGCTCTTGCCCGCGCCCGACGGTCCCACCAAGGCGACGGTTTCCCCCGGCTCGACGGCCAAGGAGAATCCGTCCAGCGCGTGTTCGTCGGGGCGGGACGGGTACCGGAACGCCACGGCGTCGAAGTCGAGGTTGCCTCGCGGGGGCTCGGGCATGGGCAGGGGAGCCGCCGGCGCGGTGATGACCGGGCGCGCTTCGAGCAGCTCCAGCAAGCGTTCCGTGGCCCCGGCGGCGCGCTGCACTTCGCCCCACACCTGGCTGAGGCTCGCGGCCGAGCCGGCCACGAAAATGGCGTAGAACACGAACTGGATCAGGACGCCCGCGGACATGCGGCCGCTCAGCACCGCTTCCGCCCCCAGCCACAGCACGCCGACGACGCCGCCGAACATGAACGTGATCACCAGGAAGATGAGCAGCGCCCGGCTGCGCACGCGCACCAGCGCGGCCTGGTAGGCGGCTTCGGTGGCGGCGCCAAAGCGTTCCATCTCCGTGCGTTCCTGGGTGAAGGCCTGCACCGTCTCCACGGCGTCGAGGTTCTCGCCGGCCAGGGCGCTGGTGTCCGCGATGCGGTCCTGGCTCAGGCGCGACAGGCGCCGCACCCGGCGGCCCAGCACCAGGATCGGCAACAGCACCAGGGGTATCAGCACGAGCACCGCTCCCATGAGCTGCGGGCTGGTGACGATGAGCATCACGAAGCCGCCCACGAAGATCAGCAGGTTGCGCAACGCCATGGAGGCGCCCGAACCGATCACGGTCTGGATGAGAGTCGTATCCGTGGTCAAACGCGAGAGGATCTCGCCGGTGCGGGTGACCTCGAAGAAGGTGGGGTTCATGCGCAGCACGTGCGCATGGATCTGCTTGCGGACGTCCGCCACCACCCGCTCGCCGATACGGGCGACGAAGTAGAAGCGGCCGGCCGATGCCACCGCCAGCACCGCGATGACGGCTAGCAGCAACTGAAAGCGTTGGCTGATGAGCGCCCGGTTCTCTTCGGCAAATCCGGTCTCCAGGATTTCCCGGGCGGCGATGGGCAGGGCCAGCGTGGTCACCGCGGCCGCCAGCAGCGAAACCGCCGCCAGGGTCAGCAACATCGGGTAGGGCTTCAGATACGCGGCGAGACGCCGCAACGGGCGCAGGTCCCGGCTGGACGGCCGGGAACCGGAAGGATTGGATGGCGCCTGCATCGGTTACTGGCGAAAAAGGCCCCACGAAAAACGGGTGCCACTGTTCCGCAGTGGCACCCGTTCATGCCGTGGCCTTGTCTCCTAGACGTTGACCACCACCACGCCCTTGGGCTCGAGGTAGTAGTCCAGCGCCTCGGGTCCGTGCTCGCGGCCCACGCCGCTGGACTTGACGCCGCCGAAGGGCAGCTCGTCGTAGCCGTAGTGGAGCGAGTTGACCCACACGTTGCCCGCTTCGAGCCGGTCGATGGCCTTGTTGGCGTACGTCATGTTGCTGGTCCAGATGGACGAGCCCAGGCCGAACTCGGAGGCGTTGGCGCGCTCGATGGCCTCGTCGATGTCCTTGAAGGTGAACACCGGCAGGGCCGGGCCGAAGCACTCCTCGGTGGCGATGCGCGCGTCGTCGGGCACGTCCGTGAGCAGGGTCGGCAGGTAGAAGTGGCCGTTCTTGAACTGGTCGCCTTCCGGCCGGGCGCCGCCTGCCACCGCCTTGGCGCCGCGCGCCTTGGCATCCTCCACCTGCTCCTCCACCTCGGTGCGCTGGTAGTCGACGTGGAGCGGTCCCATGCGGCTGCCCTTCTCCATGCCGTCTCCCACGGTCTTCTTCTGAAGCCCCGCGGCGAGCTTGCCGATGAAGTCGTCGGCGACGGACTCGTGCACGAACAACCGCTTCACCCCCAGGCACATCTGGCCGCAGTTGAAGTAGCGCCCGATGTCCGCCATCTTCACCGCCAGGTCGACGTTGGCGTCCTCCATGACGATCATGGGGTCGCTGCCGCCCAGTTCCAGGGTGACCCGCTTGATCTCCCTGCCGGCTACCTCCATGACGTGGCGCCCGACGGGGGTGGAGCCGGTGAAGGCGATGCGGCGGATGCGCGGGTTGCTCAAGAGCTCTTCGCCCACCGAGCCGCCCGGCCCGCTGACGAAGTTCACCGTGCCCGCGGGCAGGCTCTTCTTGCCGCCGGCGTAGGTGGCCTGCGCGATCAGTTCCATGCACAGGGCCGTGGCCAGCGGGGTGGTGGAGGCCGGCTTCACGATGATGGTGTTGCCCGCCGCCAGCGCCGGACCCACCTTGGTGCCCATGAGGGTCAGCGGGAAGTTCCACGGTACGATGGCGCCGCACACGCCGATGGGCTGGCGTACCACCATGCCGTAGGCGTTCTTCTGCGGCAGCGGCACGTGGGAGCCGCGCACCTTGGAGGCCAGCCCCGCGTAGAACTCCAGGCCGTGGATCAGGTGGTGGATCTCCAGTCCCGCCTCGAACAGGGTCTTGCCCTGTTCCTGGGTCAGGAGCTGCGCGATGTCCTTGCTGCGCTGCTCGATAAGCCCGCAGGCGCTCTCCAGGGCCTTGCCGCGGTCCTCGGGGGTCGTGTCCGACCACTCCTTGAAGGCCGTGGCGGCGGCGTCCACTGCCTGGCGGACGTCCTCTTCGGAGCCCTTGGCCGCGTGGTCCACCAGGTCGCCGGTGGCCGGGTTGCGCACTTCGTAGGTTTCCTTCTTCACGGCGTCGACGAGCTCGCCGCCGATCAACAGCTTGGACATTCGATCCCTCCGGATGGTTGAGTGTTGGGCCAATCGTTCGGCCGTGCCGCGGCCGAGCCGTCGAGCGCGTGCCGCCGAAAGGTGGTCTGCTTGTCGTCTACAGGCCCTTGAACTTGGCCGTGCGCTTCCCCAGGTACGCCGCGACCCCCTCGTTGCCGTCTTCGCTGGCGAAAGTCTGGGTGAGCACCTCGCGCTCGAAGGCTAGCCCCTCGGGCAGGGAGACGTCGATCCCCGCGAGGACCGCGCGCTTGATCTTGCCCACGGCCATGCTGGCCTTGTTGGGCGGCACGAACTGCTTGGCGTAGGCCATGACGTCCTGCAGGAAAGTGTCGCGCTCGTAGATGTAGTGCACGAGACCCATTTCCAGGGCTTCCTCGAAGGCCACCTGCTTGCCCGTGGCGCACAACTCCAGGGCCTTGGCCCGGCCCACCAGGCGGGGAAGGCGCTGGGTGCCGCCCATGCCCGGCATGACCCCGAGGTTCACCTCGGCCAAGCCTACCCGGCCGCCGTCCTTCTTGGCGATGCGGATGTCCGCGGCCATGGAGATTTCCAGGCCGCCGCCGATGGCGTGGCCGTTCATGGCCGCGATCACCAGCTTGGGCGTGTTTTCCATGCGCATCAGCACCTCGTGGCCGTGCAGCGCGAAGTTGGCCTTGTAGGACAGGGTCTGCTGGCCGAGCATGTTGATGTCGGCTCCGGCCGAGAAGAACTTCTCGCCCTTGCCGGTGAGGACGATCACGTGGGTGTCGTCGTCGAAACGCGCCTTGATGAGGGCGTCGTCCAGCTCGCGCAGCATCTCGTGCGTGTACGAGTTGACCGGCGGGTGGTTCAACTCGATGAGCGAGATGCCGTTTTCGGTGGTCTGTCCGATCGTGCCGTCTGCCATGGGTGCCTCCTGAAATCGCGTTGATAGTGTGTGCCCGAGACCGAGAGTTCGAGCTCCCTTGCATCCTTCCACGGCCGGCGGGCTCGCCCTGGAGCCCAACCGCTGTCGTCTCCCAATGCGTTGGAACCGAGCGGGAAGAGTCGTGCGCCGGTCGTGGCGTCGGCCGCGCTGCCCATGCCGCATCTCCGGCGAGCGCCGCGCTCGCTCGGGAATCACGGGAGCGCAGAGGAGGATAAGGGGCTGCGTCGTGCTCCATCTGAATTAGCGGGGAGGGCCGGGCAAGTCAATACTTGGTGGCCCGCGCGCGCTGGCGGCCCCGCCCTCGCTCGTTGGAAAACGCGCCCTCGTGTGGCAAGAGTACACGATGGCCAAGCAGAATACGCGACAGAAGCTGATGCGCGAGGGAATGAGCGTGCTGCGGCGGGAAGGACTGGAGACGGAGTCGCCGGACGCGGCCTTGGTGGAAGCGCTGGTGCAACGGTTCGGCGCCGAACCCGCGGTCTCCCTGGCGGCGGCCAACGTCCTCGGCCGCATCCGTGACGTCGCATCGGTGGAGGCGCTCCAGGGCCTGGAGCCGCGCGCCGGCCACAAGGAGGTCCGGCGCGAGGTGCGGCGATCGCTGTTCAAGCTGGCCCAGGCCGGTTTGGCCGCGGCGGGGCCGGAGGGGGAAACGGAGGAGGCAGCGGGCACGACCTTCAGCCTCGCCCCGGACATCGAGGGTTACCTGTCGTCCGTTACCGGAGCGGGCTCTCGCATGGTGATCCTGGCGCGCCCGCAGCAAGGCGGGCTGATGGTGCTGCAGGCGGCCGTGAACGACCGCCGCGGACTCGAACGGCTGGGCGGCACCATCATCCGGCGCAAGGAGTTGCGCCAGATGATGGAGGAGATGAAGGCCGCGGTGGGCGTCTCCGTCACGCCGGTGCCGTGGGAGTACGCCGACTGGCTGCTGCACGACGCCTACCAGAAGGTGAAGGACACGCCGGGCGAGGGGGTCGCCGACTACCCCGTCCTGCGCAGCCGCCTCACCACCGCCAAGCCGGCCGAGCGCGCTCACCCGGTCTTCGACACCATGAACACCGAGAGCATCGAAGCGACCGCTCTCTCGGAGGTCTCCGACAAGCTCCTGGAAGAACCGGAGTTGCTCACGTGGTTCGTGGAGAAGGAGCTGATGGAGCCCTATCTTCAACGCCTCGACGAAAACGAGCACAGCCGCATCGTGCTCAATCCCATGCAGAAGGAAGAGCGTTTCCGCGGCGTGCTGCGGGAGGCCGTCCAGGCCCTCTTCCTGGACGACGACACCGCACCGGTGTTCGAGGCCCGCCTGGAAGACGCCGCCTATCACCTCCACGCCTCCGGCCGGGAAGACCAGGCGCGGCAGGTCCTGCGCGTCGCCCTGGCCGTCCGCGACCGCGACCTGGGAAGCCTCGGTGTGCCGCTGTTGGAAGCCCTGTTGATGCGCAGCGTCGGCCTTTACAAGGAACAGGAGAAGCAGGAAGCGGCGGAGGAGCCGTCGCTCATCGTCAAGCCGTAGTCAAGCTTCCTCGGGCGCTCATTCGCGGGCGCGCGGCTGTCCGGCGCCTCGCTTCAGTCCGGCAGCACCGCGATCGCCTCGATCTCCACCAGATAGTCGGGATTGGCCAGGCCGCTGACCACCACCAGGGTGCTGGCTGGCGGGTTGTCGCTGAAATATTTGAGCCGCGCCGGGTTCAGATCGTCCCGGAAGCGCGGGTCGGTGATGTAGGTCGTAATCTTGACGACGTCCGCGAAGCTGGCTCCGGCCTCGTCGAGTACCGCCTTCATGTTCTTGAGGACCTGCTCGGTCTGAGCCGCCACGTCACCCTTCCCCACGACGTTGTTGTCGGCATCGACCCCGGTCTGGCCCGCGACGAAGAGCAGGCGCTTGCCTTCCGCCAGGATGCCCTGAGTGTAGCGCGGGCGGGGGTCCGGTATGCTCTTGGGCGAAAGTTCGGTTCTCATGGTTTCCTCCTGCGGCTTGCGTCGAAACAGACTTTGCGGTTGCTGGGCCAAGCATAGGGAATCTCGCTTCCGAATGCCAGATACGCGGGGTTACCGGTACAGGTGGGCGTCGTCCACCGCCGTGTCCGGCTTGCGGATCTGGGGGGTGAGGGAGGGGAGGCCGGGGCGGGCGCGCAGCAGGAAGTCCACCGGGATGAAGTCCTTGAGCAGGGGGATGGGCAGGCGTACGCCGGCGTAGGGGCTGACGGCGTCGTTGCCCACCACCAGCTCGTCGGCCAGGAAGGAATCGGGCGCGTCGGCGCGCATGCTGACACCCGCCGCGGTGACGCTGCCGCGCACCGTGGGCAGGCCGTAAGCCCGCTGCGGGTCGGTTTCCTTCGTGCTCAGCAGCTCATGGTCGAGGATCGCGGAACGGTCGCGGGCGCCTTGGGCGGTCTCGCGGACGAACTCCAGGTCGGAGGCGTCGGCGCCCGGGTCACGGGGTTCGTATCGCATCAGGCGCCCGGGAAAGTCGAGCCCGTCGACCCCGACCGGTTCGCCGGCCCCGCGCGCCGCCATCGCGTAGCGCTTCTCGCGCAGCAGGATCTCAAGGCCTTCGATGCGCGCCCGCGCCACCGGATACGTGCGGGTCAGCGCCCCCCAGGGGGTGTCGTAGTGCAAGAGGAGCGCGTCGCGGCCCAGGACGTTGAGCCCGGCTTCGGCCAGCTCCAGGTTCTGGACCCGGCCGTCGAACAGCGCCGGCTTGAGGCCGAGCGCCGCGGGGCCGTGGAGGCGCGGGTTCTCGGCGAGGTATTGCTTGCTGAGCCGGAGCCCGCGGTTCTTGGGCGCGGCCAGGCGTGCCAGCCGCCCCTTGGCCTCATCGCCGGCGGGTGTGTCCGGGTAGTGTCCCAGCAGCGCGGCGTAGAGTGCCCGTTGCCTGGACTTGGACTCCGTCCCCTCGGCCGCGCGCAACAGCGTCCTTCCGGCCTCTTCCTCCAGTTCACGGACCTCATCCGCCGGGGTCTTCCCGGAAAGGCGGTAGTATTGGACCGCCTTGTGCGGATGGCCCTGGCTCCTGTAGGCGTCGCCCAGCGTTTGGTAGATGTCGCCGGACTCCTCGGACTCCGGCCGGGCACGGACCGCGCGGGCGGCGGCGTCGACCACGGTCTGGTTCGACACCGGGTTGCCGCTGAGCATCTCCAACAGGTTGCTGGTGACCATGAGAATGTTGGCGGCGCCCAGGGTGGCGGCTCCGGCGATTCCATGAGTGATGATGGGCGCCGCCCCGATCATGGCGTTCTTTTCCAGGAAGTTCTCTCCCAGGAGCGCGAACCGCACCTGGTCCAGGCGGTAGCGCGCGTGTTCCCGGTCCAGGGCTCCGCGAAGATTGTATTCCGGACTGTCGAGCAGGATGCGCGCGCGTTCGCGGGAGCGTTCCGACGGCGCGGCGTCCGCGATGGAGACGAGCGTGCGCTTGGCGTCCGCGTGCCGGCCGTCCATCTCCAGGGCGACGGCGGCGACGTCCCGGGCGAGGGAACCCAGGCGCTCGCCGTCGTAGCGTTGCGCCATCTCCTCCGCCTGCTCCCTCGCCGCCGCGGCGTTCCTCCGGGCCAGGGCGTGGAGCAACGCGCGAATGTCTTCCCTCGCTTCGGCGCTCGAATTGGAAAGATCGTCGGCATCGGCCACCGAGTTGACTTGGCCCCGTTCCTCGTCACGCGTTTTCCGCGCCGCTTCGATCTCCTTGAGCCGCTCCTTGACCGTTTCGGCCTCGGGCGCCACCGTGGCCGCCAGCCGGGCATGGAAATCCGCGTCGTCGATCCTGCCTTCCGCCAGCGCCGCGGCTGCCTGGGTATCGTGTCGGTGGAGCCACACGACGGTCTTCTTCGCTTCGAGCGCCGCGACTTTCTGCTTTATCGCGGCTCCTTGCGGGTGATTCGGCAAACGCGCGAGAAAACGCTTGTAAAGGACCAGCGCCTTGCGCTCGCCGGCGGGCATGCGCGGCGCGCGGCCGCGGAACAACTCGGCGAAGGCGGTATCCACGGCGGCGGTGAGATAGGAGCCCGAAACCCATCCGATGAGATCCACGGAGCCGAGCATGCGGTTCAGCAGGTCGTTCCAGCGGCCGATGTCGCTCTCGGCCACGAGCGCATCCGCCTGTTCCAGCTCGTCCTCGGCCAAGCGGGCGCGAAGGTGGCGGCGCCGCGCGTCGGTGGAAGCGCTCTCCAGGGCCTCCTGCAGCGTCATGCGGTAGGCGTCGCGGTCGGCGAGGCCGGCGTGGTGCAGGTCCTGGAGGGCGTGGCTCAGCCCGCTCGCCCGATCGCCGCGGGCTTGCAGTTCGCGGTCCCTCTCCTCGATGTAGCGCACATGGTCGCGCAGCCTCGACCCGTGCCCACCCAGGGCGTCGAGCAGTGCCCGGCGCGTGCGTTGCTCGATTCCGTCGGGAAAGTAGCGCGCGGCGGTGACCGCGGGCGCGAAGGGATCGAAGCCGTGCAGGGGGTCCAGCATCCGCGGGTGCGCGTCGCCGCGGACTTGTCCCGCGGCAACGGCCGGAACTACCAGGAGCAGCGAGAGCAGTGCCCCGGCGATCCTCATCGGTTGCGCCTCCGCATCTGCTCCATCATCCCTTTCAGTCCCTCGATCTTGCCGTTGGCTTCGAGTTTTTCCGGCGCGCCGTCCTGCTGTGCCACTTCGGCGTAGAGCTTCATGGCCGATTGGGCGAAGCCCTCGAACGTCTCGATGTCGAAAACGAGGCCCTCCGGCTCGTTCAGCAGCGCATACTCCCGCGCCAGGCTCGCATGGTAGTCGCCGAAGTCCAGCACGTGGCGGTGATACTTCTTGCTCTGCCGGTGGCGGGACAGGAGCTCGCTGTAGGCCAAGGCGGTGAGCTCGTCGCCGTCGTTCAGGCCGCGGCGGTTGAGCTCCACGAAGGCGACCTTGGCGCGGTCGACGCGTTCCGCCTCCACCCGGGCCAGGGACTCCAGGGGCGTGCCCGCGTGGCGCTCGATCAACGCGTTCCATGCGCGCACGCGCTCGTCCAGTGCCTTGATGTATTCGGACGGATCGTCCGCCGGGAGGGTGGTCGCGGCGATGCGCTGGAACGTCTCCAGGGCGTCGATGCGGCGCCGAGCCGGTTCCGCCAGATCGCCCCCCAGGCGCGCCACGGCGCGGTAGTGGCGGAGCGCGCGCGGGTAGTCTCGCAGGCGCTCGTAGGCGGTGGCGCGGGTGAACCCCACGATGTCGCGGTACCCGTTCCCGTGCTTGCGCTCGAAGTCCTCCAGCCGCAGCAGGGTGGCCTTGAGGATGCTCGTGCCGGTGACGTCCTTGGGCACGTGGAACCGGTACACGTCGTCGCGTCCGAGCCGCTGGAACTCGCTGACGATCTCCACCAGGTTGGCCGGCTGCGCGTAGCGCGGCTCCGGTTCAGGCTCGCGCGCGCCGGTGCCCGCGCACCCGGCGGCCAGGAGCAGCGCCAGCGCGAACCCGGCGGCCGTCGCCAGTGTCGTGTCGTGCATGTTCATGCAGCGACTTGCGCGGGACACGACACTAGGGTCTTGTGGTGATGAGCGAATAGCACAGCACCAGCTCGTCTTCTTCGGCCGCGAAATCGTGGGGTACGCCCGCGGGAATGTGGCACAGCATGCCGGCTTGGAGCGGCGTCACCTCGCCGCCGGCCCGCAGCCGCCCCCGGCCCCGCAGCACGTGGCACACCACGTCCTTGTCGTCGTGGACGATCTGCCGCGGGTCCGCCGTCGTGGTGGCCGCGAACGAGACCAGCCCCACGTTGAAGCCGTCGCCCTCGATGCAACCCGTGTGGCGGATTTCCGCGTTGATGGCGGCCAGCTCGGCGAGGGCCTCGTCGAGCCGCACCACTTTGGCGCCGCGCGTGGAAGGGTTGGACACGTCGGACTCCGTCTACGTTTCGGCCTCGGTGATGTGCCGCAGGATGGCGTCCATGGAGCGTTCCGCGTCCGCTTCGGGCACCCGGCAGGACCCCACCACCCGGTGGCCGCCGCCGCCGTAGTGGCTGAGCAGATCGCCGACGTTGACCGTGGAGGTGGTGTTGAAGATGTTGTAGCCCACCGAGATGGCGGTGGTGCCGGCGCGCTGCGCGTCGCGCGAGACCTTCATGGAGATGTTCCCCTCGGGGAAGAGCGTGTAGAGCAGGAAGCGGTTGGCGTCGGTGAGATCGTCCGCGTCGCGCAGGTCGAGGAAGATGACGTTGCCGCGAAGCTCGGCGTGCTCCAGGAGTTGACGCCGCAGCCGTTCCTGGAGGCCGAGGACCCGCGCGCAGCGCCGCTGCACCTCGGGGTCGTCGAGCACCTCTTGCAGAGTGCGATCGCGGATCAGTTCGATCAGGCGGCGCCAGTAGTGCTCCTCCGCGCCGTCCTTGCCGTAGATGGTCATGGAGATGAGCACGTACCCGGCGGGTTGCAGCACGTCCTCCCGCGTGAGATAGCCGCCGTCGATCTTGTCCGTGTCCTCGAGCAGCGCCGTGAAGCGGTCGGTATGCATCAACTCGAAGCCCGGGCGGTAGCGTGCTTCCGACGCGCTCGGCACCTCCGAGTAGTACTCGAACACCACGCGCGCGGCGCTCGGCGCGAGCCGGAAGGCGCCGCGGCCCGGCACCACCGGGCGGTCGAAGCCCGCGGCCCCGTTGGTGAAGTGATGGTCGAACCACAAGGTGCACGCCGGATGGTAGGGGAGGTTGGCGATGATGTCGCCCGGGCGGATGTCGACGGCGCCGTCCTGCATGAACTTGGGCTCGACGAAGAGGTAGGCGTCGATGTCTTCGACCGCCGTGATCAGCGCGCCGGAGACGATGCCGTCGAAATCGGGTCGGGTCACGAGTCTCATGCGCAGAGCACCTCGGCCACCGGGGTCAGCGGCAGGTTGAGGGCGCTGGCGACGGCGCCGTGGGTCACCCGTCCGTCGTGGGCGTTGAGGCCCCGGGCCAGCGGCGGGCTCTCCTGCATCGCCCGCTGGAGGCCCTTGTCGGCGATGGCCAGGCCGTAGGACAGGGTGGCGTTGGTCAGCGCGTAGGTGGAGGTGTGCGGCACCAGTGCCGGCATGTTGGTGACGCAGTAGTGGACCACGCGCTCCTCGATGTAGATGGGATCCCGGTGGGTCGTGGGCCGCGAGGTCTCGGCGAATCCGCCCTGGTCGATGGACACGTCCACGATGGCCGCGCCGCGCTTCATCTGCCGCACCCGGTCCCGCGGCAGGAGCATGGGCGTGCGGTCCCCGGTGATGAGCACCGAGCCGATCAGCAGGTCGGCGTCGACGATTTCCTCTTCGAGGTTGGCGCGGTTGGACATGAGGGTGGTGAGCCGGCCGCCCAGGATGTCGTGGATGTAGCGCAGCCGCGCCGGGTTTATGTCCAGCACGCTCACATCGGCGCCCATGCCCGCGGCCACCTGGCACGCGGAAGCGCCCACGGTGCCGGCCCCGAGCACCACCACCTTGCCCGGCCGCACCCCCGAGGCGCCGCCCAGGAGCACGCCGCGGCCGCCGTGCTCCGCCTGAAGGGACCATGCCCCCACCTGGAGCGACAGGCGCCCGGCGATCTCGCTCATGGGCGTCAGCAGCGGCAGCGAGCCGTCATCCAGCGCGATGGTCTCGTAGCCCAGGGCGGTGACGCCGCGCTCGCACAGGGTCCGGGTCAACTCGGGCTGGGCGGCGAGATGGAGGTACGTGAAGAGCACCAGCCCCGGTCTCAGGGAGGCGAACTCCTCGCTCAGGGGCTCCTTGACCTTCATCACGAGGTCGGCCCGCTCCCACACCTCCCGCGCCCGCTCCACCACGGTGGCGCCGGTGGCGGTGTAGGCGCGGTTGGCGATGTGGCTGCCCCTGCCGGCGTTGCGTTCCACCACCACCTGGTGGCCGTGGGCGATGAAGGCCGCCGCCCCCGCGGGCGTCAGCGCCACCCGATTCTCTTCGGTTTTCAACTCTTTGGGGACGCCGATGACCATCAATTCATTGGTACGTGAGCACCCTTGAGGTGTCAAGAAGGGGGCGTCGGACAAGGGTTCACGTCAGTTCGTTGACCTCGTTTCAAGGGCGTGTTACCGATTTCTTGATCCATTGTTTGTAACTAGTGTGGTGTCTGGTTAGTTCGCACAATACAGACCCCACACTTGATCGAGGCGGCAGGACCATGATCATCGACGGCAAGGCGGTGTCGCAACAGGTGCGCGACGAGGTGCGGGTGGCCGCCCAGCGGCTCAGAACCGACCACGGAGTCGTTCCCGGTCTGGGCGTGGTGCTGGTGGGAGACGACCCCGCGTCGCGGGTGTACGTGCGCAACAAGGAGAAGGCGTGCGCGGAGGTGGGCATCCGCTCGGTGGAGCATCTGCTGCCGGCATCGGTGCCGGAGCACGAGCTGCTGGACCTGATCGCCCGTCTCAACGAGGATCCGGCCATCCACGGCATCCTCGTGCAACTGCCGCTGCCGGAACACATCGCCAGCGCGCGCATCCTCGAGGCCGTGTCGCCGGACAAGGACGTGGACGGGTTTCACCCGGTGAACCAGGGACTGCTGCTCTCCGGCGCCGAAGGGTTCAGGCCGTGCACGCCGCTGGGGATCATGCGCATGCTGGACTCCGTGGGCTGCGCGCTCAAGGGCAGGAACGCGGTGGTGGTGGGGCGCAGCAACATCGTCGGCAAGCCCGTGGCGTTGATGCTGTTGGAGCGGCACGCCACGGTCACGCTCTGTCATTCGCGCACCGCGGATCTCGCCGGAGAGGTGGGCCGGGCGGACGTGGTGGTGGCGGCGGTGGGCAAGACCCACGCCATCCGCGGCGAGTGGATCAAGCCTGGCGCCGTGGTCATCGACGTGGGCATCAACCGGCTTCCCACCGGCAAGCTCGCGGGCGACGTGGAGTTCGAGGCCGCGCGGGAGCGCGCGTCGTGGATCTCGCCCGTGCCGGGTGGCGTCGGCCCCATGACCATCTGCATGCTCTTGTCCAACACGCTGCTGTCGGCGCGGCGTTCCGTGGCGTAGGCCGTGCCGCCGACCGGCCAGGATTCGAGACCGTTGGAAGAAGCTCAAGGCAAGGAACTCCGAAGGACGCCGCTGCATGCGCGGCACAAGGCGTTGGGCGCGCGCATGGTGGAGTTCGCGGGATGGGAGATGCCGGTCCAGTACCGCGGTATCCAGGCCGAGCACGCGGCGGTGCGCTCCGGGGCCGGGCTCTTCGACGTGAGCCACATGGGGGAGTTGGAGGTGACGGGCGCCGGCGCTTCGCGGTTCTGCCAGCGGGTGACCACCAACGACGTCGCGCGCCTGCAGCCGTCACAGGCGCAGTACACGTTGCTGCTGAACGACCGGGCCGGCGTGATCGACGACCTGGTGATCTTCCGTCTGGAGGAGACGCGTTATCTGCTGTGCGTCAACGCCTCCCGCGCGGACGTCGATTTCAGGTGGCTGGTGGATCACGCGGACGACGATGTGACCGTGGAAAACGTCAGCGACGCCTATGCATTGCTGGCGCTTCAGGGGCCCGCCGCCGCCGGGATACTGCAACCGTTGACCGCGGCGGAACTTTCGGCCCTCGAGCCGTTCCATTTCGTGAACGGGGACGTGGGCGGAATCCGCTGCATCATCTCACGCACCGGGTACACAGGGGAGGACGGCTTCGAGCTCTACTGCGCCGCGGGGGACGGGGCCGCGTTGTGGGATGCTCTGACGGCGGCCGGCGACGTGGAACCGGCCGGCTTGGGCGCGCGCGACACCCTGCGCCTGGAGAAGGGCTACACGCTCTACGGCCATGAGCTCGACGAGACCACGACGCCGTTGGAAGCCCGGCTCGGCTGGGTCACCAAGCTCGACAAGGGGCCGTTCATCGGCTCCGAAGTGTTGGCGCGGAAGGAGCCGCTCACGCGGCGCCTGGCCGGGCTGATGATGGAAGAGGCGGGCATTGCCCGCCAGGGTTATCCGGTATGGCGCGAAGGGCGCGAAGTGGGACGGATCACCAGCGGCACCCTGTCGCCGACCCTGGGCAAGGCCATCGCGCTGGGTTACGTCGCGCCGGAGGCGGCGGTTCCGGACACCGAGGTGGAGGTGGAAATCCGCCGCAGGCGGGGGCGCGCCCGCATCGTCCGCGTGCCGTTCGTCCGGTAAACCGGCCGGCCGCGAAGGAGGAATCGATGGAGTACCCCAAGGGTGTGCGGTATTCGAGGGAGCACGAGTGGGTGCTGGTGGAGGACGAGGACGGCGCCGTCATAGGCATATCCGATTTCGCCCAGAACGAGTTGGGAGACGTGGTGTACGTGGAAGCTCCGGCGATGGGGGAGACGATCAGCAAGGACGATCCGTTCGGCGCGGTGGAGTCCGTGAAGGCGGTGTCGGACCTCTACGCGCCGGTGAGCGGCACCGTGGTCGAGGTCAACGATGCGCTCGCGGACACTCCGGAGCTTGTCAACGAGGACCCCTACGGCGAGGGGTGGATCATCAAGGTGACCATGTCGGACCTCAGCGAGCTCGACGACCTCATGACCGATGAGGAGTACAAGGAGTACTGCGAGGGGCAACCGGACGACGATGAAGACGGCGCTTGACGCAGGACACTAGAGCATGGAGGAGCCTGCCGTGGACCCGACAGACCACAGGAATTCGTTTCGGGAGCTGTTTTCGTCACGGCACATCGGCCCCGGCACGGCGGAAGTGCGGGAGATGCTCGCCGTCCTGGGCCTCGATTCCCTCGAAGATATGGTGCGGCGGGCCGTGCCCGAGAATATCCGTTTCCCGGACACGCTGGACCTGCCCGAGCCCCTGACCGAAGAGCAGCTTCTGCGCGCGGCGCGCGCCATCGCCGCGGACAACCAGCCCGCCCGCTCCTGCCTCGGGATGGGCTACTACGACTGTTACACGCCCGCCGTCATCCTGCGGAACATCCTTGAGAATCCGGGGTGGTACACCGCCTACACGCCCTACCAGCCGGAGATCTCCCAGGGGCGCCTGGAGGCGCTGCTGAACTTCCAGACCATGGTCACCGACCTGACGGCCATGGACATCGCCAACGCCTCCATGCTCGACGAGGGAACGGCGGCCGCCGAGGCCGTGTTCCTGGCGTTGAACGCCGAGAAACAGGGGCGGCGTAAGCTCTTCGTATGCGAGGACGTCTTTCCCCAGACCCTGGAGGTGGTGGGCACGCGCGCCCACCCCATCGGCGTGGAGCTGGTGAGCGGCGCCGCCGGGGCCGATCTTCCGGCGGACGCGTTCGCCGCCTTCATCCAGTATCCCGCGGCGAGCGGCGCCATCCCCGACCTCGACGGATTCCTGCGGCGGTGCCGCGCGGGAGGGCAGGTGGGCATCGTCGCCACCGACCTCCTGAGCCTTTGCCTGCTCACCCCGCCGGGTGAGATGGACGCCGACGTGGTGGTCGGCAGCGCGCAGCGTTTCGGCGTGCCCATGGGCTTCGGCGGTCCCCACGCCGGCTTTCTGGCCACCCGCGAGCGCTACAAGCGCATGATGCCGGGCCGCTTGGTGGGGGTGTCCCGGGACGCCCACGGCGAGCGCGCCCTGCGGCTCGCGCTGCAGACCCGCGAGCAGCATATCCGGCGCGAAAAGGCCACGAGCAACATCTGCACCGCGCAGGTGCTGCTGGCGGTCATGGCATCCATGTACGCCGTCTATCACGGTCCCGCGGGTCTCAGGAACATCGCCGAGCGGGTGCACCGGCACACGTCCTTCCTGGCGCAGCGGCTCCGCGCCGCCGGCTTTTCCCTGGTCGCCGACAGCTTCTTCGACACGCTGCGCGTCGATGCCGGCGCGGAGGGTGCCGGCGCGATCCAGCGCGCGGCGGCGGAGCGCGGCATCAATCTCGGGCGGCCGTCCGAGGGCCGGTTGCACGTGTCCCTGGACGAGACCACCGCCGTGGAGGACCTCGGCGAGTTGCTGGAAGCGTTCGGCGCGCCGCCGGCGGATGAAGACCTGGCGGCGGCGGTTGCGCGGGAAGCGCGCGTGCACCTGCCCGACGAGTGCGTGCGCCGCAGCGGTTACCTGGAAGCCGAGGCGTTCAACCGCCACCATTCCGAGACCCGGATGCTGCGCTACATGGCGGAGCTCCAGGCCAAGGATCTGAGCCTGGCGCAGTCCATGATCCCGCTCGGCTCGTGCACCATGAAGCTCAACGCCACCACGGAGATGATCCCCGTGACCTGGCCCGAGTTCGCCCGCATGCATCCCTTCGCGCCCGCGGACCAGACCCGCGGCTACCGGCGCCTCATCGCCGAGTTGGAGGGGTGGCTCGCGGCCGTTACGGGCTTCGCGGCGGTGTCGGTCCAGCCCAACGCCGGTTCCCAGGGAGAGTACTCGGGCCTGCTGGTGATCCGGAAGCACCACACCGCCAACGGCCAGGGGGGGCGCGACGTCTGCCTCATCCCCAGTTCCGCCCACGGCACCAATCCCGCCAGCGCGGTGCTGGCGGGCATGCGCGTGGTGGTGGTGGACTGTGACGAGGACGGCAACATCGACCTGGACGACCTGCGCGCCAAGGCCGACCGTGTCGGCGGCGAGCTCGGCGCCCTGATGGTCACCTATCCCTCCACCCACGGCGTGTTCGAGGAGGGGATCACCGAGATCTGCCGCATCGTCCACGAGCGCGGCGGGCAGGTCTACCTCGACGGCGCCAACCTGAATGCGCTGGTGGGGCTGTGCCAACCGGGGCGCATCGGCCCGGACGTGTGCCATCTGAACCTGCACAAGACCTTCTGCATCCCCCATGGCGGCGGCGGTCCGGGGGTCGGCCCGCTGGCCGTGGCGGAGCACCTCAAGGGGTATCTGCCTTCCCACGGGTTCGTGCCCGAATGCGGTCCGGCCGGCGGCATCACCGCGGTGTCGTCGGCCCCTTGGGGCAGCGCCGGCATCCTGCCGATATCCTGGGCGTACATTGCCATGATGGGCGCCGCCGGCCTCACCCGCGCCACCGAGGTGGCGGTGCTCAACGCCAACTACGTCGCGCACCGGCTGTCGTCGGGCTACCGCATCCTCTACCGCGGCAAGAACGGCATGGTGGCCCACGAGTGCATCGTCGACGTGCGCCCGTTCAAGGCGTCGGCCGACGTCACCGTGGAAGACGTGGCCAAGCGGCTCATGGACTACGGCTTCCACGCGCCCACCATGTCCTGGCCGGTGGCGGGCACGCTGATGATCGAACCCACGGAGAGCGAGTCGCGCGAGGAGCTGGACCGCTTCTGCGACGCCATGCTGACCATCCGCGAGGAGATCCGCGAGATCGAGACCGGCGCCGCGGACCCGCGGGACAACGTGCTCAAGAACTCGCCCCACAGCGCCGCGCACCTCTTGTCGGACGACTGGCCGCACCCGTATTCGCGAGACAAGGCGGCGTTCCCGCTGGAGTGGGTGCGCCGGCGCAAGTTCTGGGTTCCGGTTGGACGCGTGGACAACGCCTACGGCGACCGCAACCTGGTATGCACTTGCGCGCCTGTTGCCGCGTACGCGTAGCGGCCACGCCACGGAAGCAGGTCAATGGACGATCCCGCACGCCGCGCCGGCGTGACCTCACGGCAGGCACCGTGGCACCTGTCAATCACACCGGTTTTCGGCTAGAGTGAGGGCATCATGTTTGGCTTGGGTATATGGGAACTGCTGATCATCCTGGTGATCATCCTGGTGCTCTTCAGCCGCAGGCTGCCGGAGCTCGGCCAGGGGCTCGGCAAGGGGATCAAGAGCTTCCGCAAGTCGCTCCACGAGCCGGACGAGATCGACGTCACCGCCGCCGAGAAGGGCGAGGGCGACGGTTCCAAGAAAGACTGAGGGCGGGCGGTCGCTAGGCGGCGCCGCCGTCGGCCGCGAGCACCCGGCAACTGAAGGATGCCACCGCTGCCTCGGGCTTGGGAAAGACGATCGTGAAGTCCGCGGATCCGTTGGGCGGGATGTGGTAAGCACTTTGGGGCTTGAGGCTCTGCAGCAGCGAAATCTCGCGCAGGCTCATGTCCTCGATGATCTTGGCTGAAATGGCGTTGCCCACGAAGGTCACCTGCCGCCCCACCTGTTTTCCTTCCGCATCGAAGAGTTGAGCCTCGATCTGAACCTGGCGGATGCTCTGGTCGTTCCGGTTGACCAGCTTGCCGGAGACCACGAAGACCTCCGTCTGGTTCAGGACCGGGCGAACGCCCGACACCAGCGATTCGAAGATCAGCGTGCTCTGGTAGTGCTTGTTGTCGAATACGGCCGCGCCGTACCAGGGTATCCGCCGCACCAGGCTGTCCAGCGGCTGGGGATTGATCATGTGGATCAGCGTCACCAGGCCCGCGGCGAACAGGATAAGGCCGATGAGACTCACGAAAGGCACGACCGAGCCCTTGGTGTTGGACAGCGGCGGCGGCGGAGTTGCCCGTTCGGGTGGCATCAGGAAGTCGTCGTCGATCTCGAAGTCCGGCCGCGGGCGGTCCGGCTCCGCATCCGTGGCTTCCGAGTCGCCCTCCCGCTCCAACGTGTGTAACAGGGGCTCGTCCAGCAGCGGATCCTCCGCGGGATCGGGGTCGAACTCCGGGTAGGGGAGCTCCGGGTTGCGCGACGCGGTATCGTCCGTGTCGAACTCCCTGGCGTCTTGTTCGGGAGGCTGGGCCGGCGGGTCGACCGCCGGCGCCGCTTCGGCCTCGTACTCCAGGTCCTCGACGCCTGCTGCCTCGAGGACATCATCGTCCGCGGCGCCGGGTTCGTCGCCAAGCTCCTCCGGTTGAACAACGGCGGATGCGTCGGCTTCAAGATCGCCTTCCGCCGTGTCGCCGGACGGGTCCGGCGCGCCGCTCGCGGCTTCGGGAGCCGCGTCGGACGCCTCTTCGTCCAACTGCAGGCGCACGTGCACGGTGAAGACGTGCTTGCACCGGGAACAGCGGAAGCTTGGCTTGGGCGCGTCGAGGACGCTGCCGTCCACCTTGTAGGTCGTGGAACAATTGGGACAGCGAATGATCATAGCGTTCAGGTACGTTGCGCGCGCCGTGTCACGGGACTCCGCTCGGGCGCCGGGCCCGGTTCGCGTACGTCAGATGGAAAAGTCCACGTTGCCGACGTCAAGGCGTTCCTTCCAGGTGGTCCAGAGGTTTGTGGTCATGTAACGCGCGCCGAAGTCGGGGAACACCGCGACCACGGTGCCGTGGGTCAGTCGCCGGGCGATGTCCATGGCCGCCACCATGGCCGCGCCGGAGGATTGTCCCACCAGTAGCCCTTCCTCCAGGCTCAGCCGGTAGACCATCTCGTAGGCGTCCTCGGTGGACACGGGGAGTTTCACGTCCAGCTCGTCCTCCTGGAAGATCCCCGGAACGATGGAGGTGGCCATGTGCTTCAACCCTTCGAGGCCGTGCAACTCGGAGTCGGGCTCGGCCGCGATCACGCGGATGCGCGGGTCGCGCTCCTTGAGGAAGCGTCCCGCTCCCATCACCGTGCCGCCGGTGCCGATGCCGGCGACAAAGTGGGTGACCCCCCCGGCGGTCTGCCGGTAGATCTCGGGGCCGGTGGTCTCGTAATGGGCCCGGCTGTTCAGCGGGTTGAAGTACTGGTCGGGCTTGAAGTACCCCTCCGGGTCCTCCGCGACGATCTCGCGGCAGAGACGGATGGCCCCGTCGGAGCCCTCCAGCGGATCGCTGTAGACGATCTCCGCGCCGAACAACCGGATGATGTTCTTGCGTTCCTCGCTCACGTTGGCGGGCACCACCAGCCGCACGGGGTAGCCCAGCGCCGCGCCGATCATGGCGATGGCGATACCGGTGTTGCCCGAGGTGGACTCGATGATGGTTCGGCCCGGCTTGAGCCGCCCGGTGTCGATGGCGTCCCGGATCATTCTGAGGGCAGGGCGGTCCTTCACCGAGCCGCCGGGGTTGAATCCCTCGAGCTTGGCCAGCACCCGCACGCCCCGGGACAGCCCGCGGGTGACGCGCCGGACCTCTACCAGAGGCGTGTTGCCGACCAGTTCCACGATGCCGTCGACCTTGCGCGGCCGGCGCGGCGGAGAGGCGGCGTCCTGGTTCAGTGCGGCGAGCATGGGGGCGTGCCGGGAACCCGCTAGCGGCCGCCGGCGATGGCCGGGACGATGGATATGCTGTCGCCGTCCTTCAACGCGGTATCGACGTTCTGGAGAAAGCGGATGTCGTCGCCGTTGACGTAGACGTTCACGAACCGGCGCACCTTGCCGCCTTCGTCCATGATGCGCTCCTTGATGCCGGGGTGCTTCTGCTCCAGATCCTCCAGCATGGCCTGAACGGTGTCGCCGTTGACGTCGACTTCGTCCGATCCCTGGGTGAATTTCCTCAAAGGCGTGGGTACGCGTACACGAACACTCATGAAAGGACCTCCCTCTCGATCAGGATAAAACCCGATTCCGACCTTTTCAACACATGCGCGGCGCGCTTATCCCGCCTTCGCGTCCGGCCGCGGTTCCCGCGTCAGCCCGTCGTACAACTCGTCGAAGTTGCCCAGGTCGGCGTCGATGCTGTAGGGCCGGTCGATGATGTGTGCGACCGTTTCGATGGTCTTGTAGCCGTTCCCGGTGATGGAGATGACGATGGATTCGTCGCGCGGGATCCGTCCCTGCTCGATGAGCTTCTTCGTCACCGCCACCTCGGTGCCGCCCGCGGGCTCGGTAAAAATGCCCTCGGTGGAGGCCAGCAGCCGGATGCCGTCGAGGATCTCCTCGTCGGTGACGTCCTCGCCCCATCCGCCGGTCTCCTTCAATGTCTGGATGACGTAGTAGCCGTCGGCCGGATTGCCGATGGCGATGGAGGTGGCGATGGTGTCGGGCTTCACCGGGTCGACGACGTCGGTCCCGCGCTTGAGCGCGTTGATGATGGGCGAGCAGCCGGCCGCCTGCGCGGAGTAGATGCTGCACGGCTCGTCCGGGTCCACCAGCCCCACCTTGCGCAGCTCCTCGAACCCCTTGCCCAGCTTGGGCAGGATGGTGCCGCCCGCCGAGCCCACCACGATGTGACGCGGCAGCTTCCAGCCGAGCTGCTCGGCCACCTCGAAGGCGTGGGTCTTGGCGCCCTCGGAGTAGTAGGGCCTGAGATTCACGTTGACGAACGCCCACTGGTACTTGTCGCCGATCTCGCTGCACAGCCTGTTGACGTCGTCGTAGGTCCCCTTGATGGCGACGGTGCGCGGGCCGTAGATGGCGGAGCCGACGATCTTCCCTTCCTCCAGTCCCTCGGGGATGAACACGTAGCAGTTGAGCCCGGCGGCGGCGGCGTGGGCCGATACCGAGTTGGCAAGATTGCCGGTGGAGGCGCACGAAACGGTCTCGTAGCCGAACTCGATGGCCTTGGAGATGGCCACCGAAACCACCCGGTCCTTGTATGAGAAGGTCGGGTGGTTCACCGAGTCGTCCTTGAGGTACAGCTCGTCCACGCCCAGCGCCGCGCCCAGGCGGTGCGCTCGGATGAGCGGCGTGAAGCCGGAGTAGAGGCCCACCCTGGGCTCGTCCTCGATGGGCAGCAGCTCGCGGTAGCGCCACAGGTTCCGCGGGCGCTCGGCGATCTTTTCCCGGCTTATGTTCCGGCGAATACCGTCGTAGTCGTACATCACCTCCAGCGGGCCGAAACAGTCCTCGCACACGTGCAAGGGGGCCGTGGGATACACCCGGCGACACTCCCGGCATTGCAGTCCTTGAACAAAGCTCATGCGTGACTCCTTTGGGAAGCCGGCGCTCCGGCGCCGCAGGCCGTGCAGCGCGGGTTCGGCGGCACGGGTACGTTGCGAATCTCCATGGTTTTGGCGTCGTAGGTCAGGAGCCGGTTCACCAGCAAGTGGTCTTCCAGTCCCACGATATATTTCACGGCCTCGGTGGCCTGGATGGAGCCGATGGTCCCGGCCACCGCGCCGAGGATGCCGGCCTGCTGGCAGCCGAGCACCTCGCCGGGCGCCGGCGGCTCCTCGAAGAGACAGCGGTAGCAGGCGCTCTCCGGCGGCACCACCGTCATGGTCTGTCCCTGGAGGCGGACGATCCCGGCGTGGGAGTAGGGCTTGCCCAGGGCCACGGCCGTGTCGTTCACCAGGAACTTGGTGTCGAAGTTGTCGCTGCCGTCGATGATGAAGTCATAGGGGTCCATCAACTCTGCCGCATTCTCCTCGTCCAAGCGCACCGCGTGCACCTCCACGTCCACCTCGGCGTTGAGGTCCAGCAGCCGGGACCTGGCCGACTCCACCTTGCGCCGCCCCCGATCGGCCGTGGTGTGGAGGATCTGGCGCTGCAGGTTGGACAGGTCCACGGCGTCGCCGTCGACGATGCCGAGCCGCCCGATGCCGGCGGCGGCCAAATAGAAGGCCGCGGGACTGCCCAGTCCGCCCGCTCCCACCACCAGCACGCTCGCCTGGCGCAGGCGGATCTGCCCGCCGCCGCCCACGTCGGGGATCATGATCTGCCGGCTGTAACGCTCGACTTGCTCAGGGCTCAGACGCATGGACCGAGGCCTCCAAAGGGAACTCCCAACAATCTGTCAGACGACACCAGGACAAAAAAAAACCTCTCCCAAGATGAGAAGAGGTTTTCTCCTCACCTTATCTGTCCCTTGCGGGCCGGAATTAGCACCTGCGTCCCTTCCGGGAACACGGTTGCTGTGGCTTCGACGGGCCTGTCCCTCCACCACTCTGGATAAGGTGTCCAGCTACTTTGATCAGTTCCTGTGTTTCTACCCTATTTCTCCTCGAAAGTCACGCCGCGGGCGGCGGTACATAAGCGGGCGGATCTCCGTCCGTCGCCCAAGCCGGTGAGGAGGCCACCCGTCAGTTCATGGAACAGGCTCCCGGTCCCCTGGGGTCGCCGCAGGAGCCGCAGCCCCCGGCCGCCGGCACGGGGTCATTCGCGGCCGCGTTGACGGAGAACACCGAGAGCAGCCGCTCGAGCTGCCGGCCGTTGCAGGATGGGCACACGGGCTTGGCGGAGCCCAGGACCAGATCCTCGAACTCGTGGCCGCAGCCCTTGCACTGGAATTCATAAAGAGGCATGAGGTGTTCTCCTTTCGGCGCAGAACCCGTTCCGTACCGGCGGCGTCAGCGGCCAGGGGCGGCGGGTACTGCAAATATACTCCACCGCGCGGCGGCGGCAACCCCCCGCGCCGGAGCGGGAGCCGTGTCGGTCGTGCCTCCGACGGAACCGACCTGCTTTAGCGTGCCCGGCTGCACCGCGCCGGATCCGGAACGCGAAATCCGACACGTTTGCCAGGAGGATAATATGCTGTTTCTCAACAACGACGATGTCGCGCGCGTCATCGACATGCCGCTCTGCCTGGACGCCCTGGAAAGCCTGTTCCATGAGCTGGCCAGGGGCGACGCCGTGGGCATGGGGCGCATGGACATGTACGTGCCCTCGGAACAGGAGTCACCCTACCACCGCCTGGCCCTCATGGTCGGGGGCAGCCGCAAGGACGGCTACGCCTGCATCCGCATCATCTCGGACATGGTGAGCTGGCCCGTGGAGCGGGGCCATAGACGCGAGAACAAGTACGCGCGCGAGCCCGGCACCTGGTGCGGCCTGCTGCTGCTCTTCAGCACGCGAGACGGGACCCCGGTGGCCATGATGAACGACGGTCGCCTCCAGCACGACCGCGTGGGCGCCGGCGCCGGCCTCGGAGCCAAGTACCTGGCGCGGGAGGACAGCCGCACCGTGGCGATGATCGGCTCCGGCGGCATGGCCCGGAGTTATCTCGACGCCCTTTGCCGAGTGCGTCCCATCGCGAAGGTGTCGGTGTTCAGCCTCAATCCCGCCAACGCCCGGGGGTACGCGGAGGAGATGCGGGAGCGGCACGGGATCGAGGTGGAGGCAGCCCCGGACGCGCGCACGGCCGTGCGCGGCGCGGACATCGTGTGCTGCTGCGCGTCCGCCATCGAGCCGGTGTTCTTCGCCGACTGGCTGGAGCCCGGCGTGACCGTCATCGACGTCAACCGGAACTCCGTGGAGCCGGGCTTCCTCCAGGCCGTGGACGTGGCGGTGCGCCCCGGGGACGCCACCCCCTACCTGGAGAACCTTCCGTCCGAGGCCTTCTACGCCCGCGGCGGCTACCTCGGGTACGTGGCCGGCCAGGAGGAGGAGCGGGCGCTGGTGCCGCGGGTGAACCTGACGCGCGAGATCGTGGACATCCCCAAGCTGCCGGACCTCATGAGCGGCCGGGTCCCCGGCCGCACCCGCCCGGAGCAGACCGCCTGGTTCATGAACATCGGCGCCATCGGCCCGCAATTCAGCGCCGTCACCGGCGCCGTCTACGAACGAGCCCGCGACGCCGGCCTCGGCCGCGAAATCCCCACCGATCTGTTCCTGGAGAATATCAGGGCCTGAGGCCTCGGGGGAGGGGGGCGTGCACGCCGGTAGGGATACGTGATTCCCGCGCAGCAAGCCGTGTCGAGACTTGGCTTGGCCACAAGACGGAACCGCCCTACGAATCGTCATTCCCGCGAATCACGCGGTGTCAAAACGTCGTCCGGACAAGAATTGGCGCCAACCCCCCGGATTCGGCGCCAACCCCCCGGATTTGTCATTCCCGCGGAAGCGGGAATCCAGGGGTGGGGAGGCGGGGAAACGCCGCTGTAGTGCCCCACCACCGCCCCTGGATTCCCGCTTCCGCGGGAATGACGAATCGAGGGGGCTCTGCCTCATCAGTATTGCCCCAGCCGCTTCCGCGGGGACGACGAATCGAGGCGGCTCTGCCTCATCAGTATTGACACAGCCAGTTCCGCGGGAATGACGATCCGGGGAGTCGTTCGCGCCGCGCGGTCATGGCTTCGCAAGCGTGCGTTCCAACTTGAGAAACTCGTCCATCCGCAGCACTTGGTGATACTCGTCCAGGGAGGCCATTTGTCCGCGGTGGCTTTGGGTCGTGCCTTCCGCGTGCAACGAAGCGAAGACGTTCCCAACGGTCTTCACCAGTGTATACCGGACCGCTCCGGGGAACAGCGCCAGTTTGAACCCCTCCGCGGCCGCGTCGCATACGTTCAGGCGCGACGCCGGAAGCGTTTCGTCCATGTTCACCACCAGCGGACCGGGAACGCGGCGGCGGATCTCGCGCAGTTCCTCGACGGCGCCGGGTACCTGCGCGAAGACCGCGTCGGCGCCGGCCTCGTGGTAGGCGCGGCCGCGCCGGATGGCTTCCTCAAGCCCGCCCGAAGAATAGGCGAGCGTGCGCGCGACGATGACCGTGTCGGGGTCCCTCCGCGCCGCGCACGCCGCCGCGACCTTCTCCACCATCTCTTCGGTCGCTACCAGCGGGTGTCCTCCCGCGAGCAACCCGCAGCGCTTGGCGGGCGTTTGATCCTCGATCTGAACCGCCGCCGCCCCCGCGTGCTCCAGCGCGGCGACGACGCGATGCACCTGGAGCGGTCCGCCGAAACCCGTGTCCGCGTCCACCAGGAGCGGCATGCGCAGCACGTGGCTCAGGTTGCGCACGTGCGCGATGAGCGCGTCGGCGGAGAGGAACCCGAGGTCGGGAAGGCCGAGCAGGCTGGCGGTGGTGGCGTTGCCGCCCAGCAGCGCCACCCGGAAGCCCGCGCGTTCCGCGAGCAGCGCGGTCAAGGCGTCGTGAACGCCGGGAACGCTCAGGCAGCCGTCCTCGGCCATTGCCTCCCGAAGCCGTGCGGCGGTACTCATGTCGTGGTCCTCCTTGATCGTTCGACCATCCGGGTGGTTGCCGGTATGATTCAGGAACCCGCGCCGGCGCGCAAGTGAACCGGGGCTGCTTGCCGGCACCCAGAGACATGAAGATTACCGCCATCGACATTCACCCCCTGCGGATTCCGCTGAAGGGCGTGTTCCGCAACGCCCACGACGTCAAGACCCACCAGGACAGCATCGTGGTGCGCGTGTGCACGGACGAGGGTCCGGCCGGTCTGGGCAACGTCGATCCCGATCCCGGCCACTCCGAGGAGAGCTTCGCCGAGATCCTGAAGGCGGTGCGGATGCTGGCGCCGGGCCTTGTGGGTCGCGATCCCTTGAACATTGCCGCGGCACTGGATCTCATGGAGCGCGCCCTGCCGCGCCATCTGGACGCCAAGGCCGCGCTGGAGATGGCGCTTTTCGACCTCAAGGGCAAGGCGCTGGACCAGCCGGTGCACTCGCTTTTGGGAGGACGGCTCCGGGACGAGGTGCGGCTCAACGGCTGGATCGGCATGCTGGCGCCGGACGAGGCCGCGCGGGACGCGATGGGCTGGCGCGATGCCGGTTTTCGCTCGGTGAAGATCAAGCTGGGCTCGGGGGTGGAAGCCGACCGCGACCGCGTGGCGGCGGTACGCGGCGCCGTCGGACCGGAGATGCAACTGCGGGTGGACGCCAACGAGGCTTACGGCGTGGACGAGTCCATCCGGCTTGGCAGGGCGCTGGCGCCCCTGGACGTGGCGCTGCTGGAACAGCCCGTGGCCCGGTCGGACTACGCGGGTCTGGCGCGGGTGCGGCGCGCCGTCGACATGCCGGTGATGGCGGATGAAGCCATTGTCGGCCCCGAAACCCTGGTGGAGGTGATCCGGAAGGAAGCCGCCGACATCGTCAAGGTCAAGGTGATGAAGCAGGGCGGCATCACCCGCACCGTGCGCATGGTGGACATGGCCGAGGCCGCGGGCATCCGCTGCGTCATCGGCCACGGTTTCGGTCTGACCCTCAACACGCTGGCGGAGCTGCACGTGGCCGCAAGCTGCGCCAACGTCATGGAAGGCTGCGAGTCGGTGGGTCCGCTCAAGATGGGCGGGGACGTGGTGACCCGGCCGCTCGACGAGAGCGGAGGAAGGGTCTCGGTCCCGGACGCGCCGGGACTCGGCGCCGAAGTCGATTCATCGGAGTTGGAGCGCTGGAGCGCGCCCGCGCCAACGATACTTCAAGGAGGTACATCATGAACCAAACCGTCGGATCGAAGTTCCCGGATCTGGCTCTCGACGACCACAACGGCAAGGAGCTGAAGCTGTCCGAGATCACCGAGGGCAAGTTCCCGCTCATCGTGGTGTTCTACCGGGGCTATTGGTGAGGGAAGTGCGTGGTGCAGTTGCGCCACTTGGTTGTCCTTCAGGAAGAGCTTCCCGTCAGCTACAGCCGGGTGGCCGCGGTCAGCGTCGATCCGCCCAAGGTGAACGGCGCGCTCAGGGTCGGTCTGGGCGCGACGTTCCCGTTTCTCAGCGACCAGGAGTTCAAGGCCATCGAGGCGCTGGACATCGTCGACACCACGGACAAGCGGCACGGGACCCTGGCGATCCCGTACGCCTTCTCGCTGTTGCCGGACCTGTCGGTTCACCGCATCTACAACGGCTGGTACTACGTCGGCCGGCCCACCAACGAGGAGCTGCGGGCGGACATGCGCGCCATGACCCAACAGTGCCGGGCCGACTACGACCCACAGGCGTAAGCTCAGCGTTCGTTCCGGACCGGCCGGGGGCTCCACGGTACGCGTGAGGCCGATGCGCTTCGGGGCGACAGGCCGGCGACGGGCTCTTCAAGGGGGTAAGCCATGGCGGTCATCGATGCCGATTGCCACGTCATCGAGTGCGAGGAGACCTGGGAGTACATGGAGGGCGAGGACCGGCGCTACCGGCCGCGCATCCTGGCAGCGGCGGACCAGTCGGACCCGCTGCGACGCAACGACTTCTGGCTCTTCGACAGCAACCTGGAGCCCAAGCGGGCGTTCCCACCGGTCTCGTCGGGCACCACCCCGGAGTCGTCGGAGCTGACGGACGTGGAGGCGCGTCTGCGCCACATGGACGAGTTGGGCACCGATATCCAGGTGCTCTATCCCACGACCCTGTTGGGTCTGGCCACGCTGAGCCGTCCGCGCACCCAGGCCGCCATGTGCCGCGCGTACAACCGCTGGATGGCGGACATCTGGCGCCGGGGCAAGGGACGGCTCCGTTGGGTGGCGACGCTGCCCCTGCTGACCATGGACACGGCGTTGGATGAGTTGCGTTTCAGCCGCGACAACGGCGCCTGCGGCTTCCTGCTTCAGGGACTCATGGGCGAGCACACCCCAATCGACGACTACTACTTTCCGGTCTACGCCGAAGCCAGCCGGCTCGACATGCCGGTGTGCATTCACTCGGGGCTCGTCAACCATGCCCTCGGCGGGCTCTTCCACTCCCGCGCCACGGCCTTGTGGATGGCCAAGGTGCCCATCATCACCGCGTTCCACGCCCTGGTGCTGAGCCGCGTTCCGGACAAGTTCCCGGACCTGCGCTGGGGCTTTCTCGAAGCCGCTGCTTCCTGGGTCCCCTACGTCATCACCGACCTGGGCGCCCGCCTGGACCGCACCGGCACCCGCAAGCTCGACGACAACGTGCTGCGGCGCAACCGCTTCTACGTGGCCTGTCAGACCGAGGAGGACCTGCCCTACATCCTGCAATACGCCGGCGAGGACCACATCGTCATCGGCTCCGACTACGGCCACGCCGACACGTCCAGCCAACTCGAGGCGCTGAAGATCCTCCAGGCGAACGAAACGGTCGCGCCGGACGCCCGCCGCAAGATAATCGACGAAAACGCCAGGGCGCTGTACGGGATCTGATTCGCCCTTGCTCGGTGGTCCGTCCACCCGTTTTGTGTTAATCCAGCGATATGATCCAGCCACAAGAAATTGAAGATACGCTGGGGCGGGTTTTCCCGGGTTGTGTCGTGCCGATGATCAAGGACCTGACCGGCGGGGGCGACCATTACCAGGTGGTGGTCGTGCATGATTCCTTCGCCGGCAAGGGCCTCATCGACCAGCACAAGATGGTCTACGAAGCGCTCAAGGACGAGCTCGGCGACGAACGTATCCACGCCTTGTCGTTGAAGACCTTCACCCCCGCGCAGTGGGAGAAGTTCGGCTCGTAGACACGCCTTGACGGAACGCCGGGCTTCCCGGTCCGCTCCGTTTCGGGAGGTTCCCATGCAGACCATCGACTCGGACGGCCACCTGCACGAGCCCTTCGACCTGTTCGACCGCCACATCGAAAAGGAGTTCCACGCCCTCCGTCCGCGCGTCGTCGATCTGCGCGACGAGGCCCGGGACCAGGGACGTTGGGTGGCCGAGGGGCGGGTGGTGCCGCGCATTCCCTTCTCGCGGGGCGTGGGCGGCGGCGGGTTCAACTATCCCACGCCGCGGCACAAGCAGATGAAGGCCCGCGACAATTCGCTGGACGACATCCCCGGACGTCTCGAAGACCTGGACCTGATGGGCGTGGACTACCAGGTGGTGTTTCCCACGGCCTTGGTGTGGATGTTCGACCTGGAGAACACCGAGCTGGCGGGCGCCGTGTGCCGCGCCTACAACAACTACGTGGCGGAGCAATGCTCCAAGGCCCCCAAGCGGCTCAACGCCATCGCCATGGTGCCGATCCAGGACCCGGCCGGCGCCGCCGAAGAGGCCAGGAGGGCGGTGCGGGAACTGGGTCTCGCCGGGGTGCTGCTGCCCGGCATGGCCGGAAACCGGCCGCTGCATTCCCCCGAGTACGAACCGTTCTTCGCCGCCGTGGACGAGCTCGACACCCCCATCGGCTTCCACGCCGTCACCGGCATGCACGACACCCCGTGGGCCGACTGCTTCACCGACTTCTTCTCCACCCACGTCACCGCCATGCCGTTCTCCATGATGGTGGGCATGATGTCGGTGGTGCGCATGGGCATCCTCGCGCGCTACCCCAACCTGCGCTGCGCCTTCCTGGAGATCGGCGCCACCTGGTTCCCGTACTGGGCCTGGTGGGTGGGAAAGCACATTGAGCACGTCCGCGGACCGCGGGGCGACGGGCGGCACGAGGGCAACTGGGGCAGGGCGCCCTACACCCTCCCGGAGAGCATCCGGGAACCCATGGAGGACATCCGCTCCGGCCGCATCCTGTCGGGCTTCGAGGACGACGAGAACCTCCGCGCCGTCATCGACCAGGTAGGCGCCGGCTCGCTGATGTACGCCAGCGACTACCCCCACAGCGACATGGACTGGGGCCGGGTGGACGCCATCAAGAACAACGACTCCATCACCCAGGACGAGAGGGCGGCGCTGCTGGGCGGCAATGCGCGGCGGTTCTACAAGCTGGAGCTGGGATGATGCCGATCGGCGTCGTCGGTCCGGTGTTGCCGGAGGATTACTGGGAAAGCCTCGTTCCGCCGAGCGCCATCAAGGCGCCTCCGCCACCTTCCGAAACATCCGCATAAAGTTGCCACCCAGGATACCCGCCGCCTCGCTCTTCGAGAACCCCGCCGTTAGCAGCGCGGCAGCGAGGTCCGGCAGCTCGGCGTAGCTGTTGAAGGCCGTGTTGCGCAGGCCGTCCATGTCCGTGCCCACGGCGAGGTGCTCGGGGCCGACGAGGTCGGCGAGTTGCCTGAAACGCCGGGTCCACCCTTCCAGGCCGCCGCGGCCGGCGGGCCAGACGCCGATGACGCCGCCCGTGGAGGCGATGAGCCGCGCGTGCTCGGCGTAGATGAATCGCGTGTACTTGCGCGGCGTGCGGCGCAGCGCGGTGTGGCTCAGCATGATCGGTCCGGTGGTGATGTCCACGACGTCACGTGTCACCTGTTCCGTGGCGTGCGCCACGTCCACGATCAAGCCCAGGCGGTTCATCTCCCGGATGACCTGCGCCCCGAACGGGGTCAAGCCGTGGTGCCGGGGCTCTTCGGTCTGGATGTCCGCGACGGCGTTGATGTTGTAGTGCACGAGCTGGATGGAGCGTAGTCCCCGCTCGTGAGCCTCTTTGACGCGGTCGAGGCGTTGCTCCAGGAAGTCGGCGCCTTCCGCGGCGAGGATGGCGCAAGGCCGGCCTATTCGTTTGGCGCGCAGGACGTCGGCGGGACGCAACCCCCGCAACAGGCGGCCTTCGGCGAACCACGGGTCAAGCACGGCGAAACGGGCGTAGGTATCCCGATACGACTCTCCGGGCTCAAACGGTCGCTGCGCCCGGATCCTGCCGGTCTCCCGGTCCCGGCGGATGACAGCCCTGTCCGTGCTCACGCAGAAGAAGGCGGCGCTGAGCCCGCCCTTGCTCATTTCCAGGACACGCTGCTCCAGACCGGTATTGTCCCGGTGAAAACGGCCCGGGTGGGCGTGAATGTCCACCGAGGGGTGATGAACGAGCTGTTCCATTGGGATGTGTCACGCGCGCATACCATGACCCAAGTGACTTTGACAAGCCCGGAAGGAGTCGAGGCTTCGAGGGCATGGAGCACTTGACACCTGTCGGTTGTTCCGTCATATTTACGGTGAAAATAACGGAATCATCGACATGTATCCTCGTATTCTCGACCTGCCCGAAAGGAGTTTCTTCCTGTTCGGGCCCCGGGGGACCGGGAAATCGGTTTGGCTCGAGCAACGTCTTGGCCACGCCGCCTTGAGCATCAATCTCCTCAAGTCCAGCGAGTATCTTCGATACAAGCGGGACCCGTCCATTCTCGCTCACGAGGTGGCCGCGTTGCGGGAGGATCAACCCTGGATCATCATCGACGAGGTGCAGAAACTGCCGGAATTGCTTGACGAGGTCCATTCCCTGTTGTTCGAGAGCGGGCACGGTTATCGGTTTGCTCTTTCCGGGTCAAGTGCCAGAAAGCTCAAGCGTTCCCACGCGAACATGCTGGCCGGACGGGCTCTGCTGAAGAGGATGTTTCCGCTAAGCGTTCTCGAGGTTGGCGAAGAGGTGAGCTTGCAGGACGTTCTGCGTTACGGGCAGTTGCCCTTGAGCGTGACGTCACCCGTCCGAACCGACAAGGTCGAGTTTCTGGACGCCTACGTGGAAACCTATTTGAAGGAAGAGATACAGCAGGAAGCGCTCGTCAGGAATCTTGACAGCTTTTACCGGTTGCTGTCCGTGGCCGGCCTGATGAGCGGGCAATTGCTGAACATCGCGAACATCGCGCGGGATGTGGGGGTCGCTCGGAGCACGGTCCAAGGCTACTTCAGCATCCTGGAAGATACGTTGCTTGGCTGGTACCTGCCTGCGTACCGCAACAAGGCCAAGGTCAAGGAAGTGGCTCATGCCAAGTTCTACCTGTTCGATTGCGGAGTGCAGCGGGCCCTTCTGGGCCGGCATCGGGACGAACCGTCGGCGGTCGAAACGGGAGCCCTGTTCGAATCGTTCGTGCTGAATGAATTCAGGGCGCTGAATTCGTGGCTGTCTCATGGTGCTCAGTTCTTCTACTGGCGCACGGAAGCAGGCAACGAAGTGGACCTGATCTGGAAGAGGGGGGAACGGGCGGCGGGGTTCGAAATCAAGTCGTCCACTGCTTGGCAGGAGAAGTTCAACAAAGGCCTGAATGTGCTCCTGCGGGCCGGTGACATCGAGCAGGCCTTCGGGGTGTACCGCGGCGACACGGTTCAGAAGGTTGGGAAGGTCACCGTGGTGCCGTACAGGATGGCCATCGAGATGGCTCGGGAGGGGGGATTTGTGTCGACGCCGTAAGCGCCGGACCCGCGTTCACGCCGCCAGACTGCCCATCAAGCGCCCGTAGCCCGCCACGCTTTCCCTGATGCGGATCAGCTTCAGCGCGTACCAGATGTAGGCTTGGCAACTGGTCACCACGGGCTTGCCGATCTCGTGCTCCAGGATCTCCACGTCCTCGATGGTGGGCCAGCGCGGGCACGGGATGAAGATGCCGTCGGCCTCCGGCGCCTTCTCGTAGAGGCGCTTGGCGATCTTGTAGGAGGCGTGCACGGGCAGGTCCGAGATGGCGGAGTTCTTGCGCACGCCGTAGCCCTCGATCTGCAGCACCTCGAAGCCGGAGGCCTCCAGGAACGCCTTCATGCGCGCGTTCAGGTCGTCCTCGTGCGGCGTGGCCACCACCAGGCTGCGGAGTCCCATGGCCTTGAGGGCTTCCACCTCGCCGGTGATGCCCGCTGTGACGGGAACGCCGGTCTTCTCGGTGAGCCTGCGCCCCATCTCGATGTCGCTGCCGTGGCCCAGCTTGGTGAAGAGCGGCGAGCCCCCCAGGATCACCACGTCGCAGCCGTTGTCCACCAGGTCCAGGGCGGCTTCCTCGATGCGCTCGAGCTGACGCTCGAAGTCGGCGTCCACCAGTTGCCGGATGGTGCCGGTGCTGTTGAGCAACTGGAACCCCGCGGGCAGCATTCGATAGAATTCATAGACGAGGGTGTCCCCGCGGGACGGAGCCACATGGCCTACACGCGCGCGCCAACCGTACATGATGAGCCTCCGCTACTGTCTGTCCTCAGACCGAGGTCGGCGCCCGTGGTTCCAGGCAGCGCTCGATCTCGGTGAAGACCTGGTTGAAATGCATGACCCGCATCACGCCGGGATGCGAAAACGACCGGTTGTAGGGATGGTGCGGCATCAGCACCCGGGCGTTCGTATTCTCGGCCACGTCCTGGCAGTTCTCGTAGTTGTCATCGACGAACAGCTTCACTCCGAGCCTGTCCACCACCGCCGACTTCTCCTTCTCCACCAGATGCACGTCGGGGTTGGTGATGCCGTGCCGCCGGAACCATTCCGAGGTGACCGCGTGGATGTCCCAGCTTTCGTGGCCGGTCCTGTGCGTGATGAACGAAAGCAACCCGCGCTGGTTCAGTTGCTCCAGCCGCAGCCACTGCTCGTCGCTCAGCAGCGAATCCAGTCCGTCCCAAAACCCGGGGTCCCGGCGCACGGCGTCGGAGCAGTCCCTCACGGCCTCCTCGGTCAAGACCGGATGCGCCGAAAGGCGCACGCTGCGGAGGGAGTCCGCCGGGATCGGCCCCTTGCCGACGCGCTTTTCCAGACGCACCAGAAAAGGAGAGAGAAAGTCGGCCACCACGCCGTCGATGTCCAGCCCCACCATGGTGCGCCAAAGCTTACGTAATCGACGGGTGCGCCGCAACGTGTGCGGCGCACCCGTTCCTTGACGAACCGCAACCGGTCGGATACAAATCACTTTTTCTTCAGGCACACCGCAACACCCGCTCGCTTTTCTCTGAATCGACCGGAGCTCGAAGCGCAGGACCGTCGGGTCGTCGGTAGCGGCGTCGCGTCTTTGCCGCGCACGGGCACGCTCACCGGAACAAGAAGCGCCGGGGGCGGTTGCGTTCAACAAGTCAGGAGAGGTCATGGCCAGAGTCGGTTTCGCACTGGGGTACGGGAAGTTCACCAACGTCCGGGAAATCGCCGATCTCATGCGGCGCGCGGAGGAAAAGGGTTTCGAGATGGGCTTCTTCTCGGAGACCATCGAGCTCATGCGCGACTCGGTGTCGGCCATGTCGGCCATGGGCCTGGCCACCTCGAAGGTGACGCTGGGGGCCACCCAGATCGTCCGCCTGCGCACGCCCATCTGCATGGCGCAGTCGCTGATGACGCTGGACGAGATGACCGGCGGGCGCATCACCTTGGCACCGGGCGCCTGCCCGCGAAGCCAAGCCCGGGTCCACGCCATGGAGCACCAGGATCCCCCTCAGGTGCTCAAGGAATACATCGAGTCCATGCGCTTGCTCTTCACCGGCGAGAAGGTGGACTACGAAGGCCAGTTCGTCAAGTTCAAGAACGTCGGCATCGGCTGGAAGCCCTTGCGCACGAACATCCCCCTCTACATCCCGGCCACCGCGCGCCCGGGCCTGCGGCTCGCCGGCCAGATCGGCGACGGCGTGGTGCTGAACGCGGTGTGTTCGCCGGAATACACCGCCAACGCCCTCAAGATCATCAAGGACGCGGCCGAAGAGGCGGGTCGCGACTTCTCCAAGTTCGAGGTGGCCCAGTTGATCAACTGCTCCATCGCCGACGACCACCAGAAGGCCCTGGACGCCATCCGCTGGGAGGTGGCCACCAAGCTCGATCCCGTCCAGCTCCCGTTCATCGCCCGTCCCAAGATGAAGGTGGGCGAGCCCTACATCCACGAGGAAGACATCCCGACCTTCGAGAAGGCCCACGCCGAGGGCGGCATGGAAGCGCTCATCAAGGCCATCCCGGACTCCTACGTGGAGGGAATGACCGCCAGCGGCACCCCGGACGAGGTCATGGCGCGCGTCCAGCAGTACCGCGACGCGGGCGTCAAGATTCCGTTGCTGCGGCCCGCGGCGGCGGACCAGACGGATGCCCTGATGGACCTGTTCGCCCAGTAGTCCATGTATCGCGTCGGCGTTGACATCGGCGGAACCTTCACGGACCTGCTCCTGGTGGGGGATGATGGCACCTCCTTCATCGGCAAGACCCTGACCACTCACGGAGACCCGAGCGTGGCGGTGGAAACGGCGCTGCGCGAGGGGCTGGAGACCGGCATCGTGGACCGCGCCGGGAAGGGCACGGTGGTGCACGGCACCACGCTCGTCACCAACGCCCTGATCGAGCGCAAGGGCGCCCTGACCGCGCTGCTTACCACCGAGGGTTTCCGGGACGCGCTGGAGATCGGCCGCGAGCACCGCTACGAGCTCTACGACCTCGATCTCGAGTTGCCCAGGCCGCTGGTGCCGCGCTACCTGCGCTTCGACGTGCCGGAGCGGGTGGTCGCGGACGGAACCGTGCTCAAGCCCCTGGATGAGGACTTCGTGCGGAGCCTGGTGGCGGAGCTCCGGGACAAGGGCGTCCGGGCGATAGCGGTGTGCTACCTCAACAGCTTCCGCAACGCCGTCCACGAGCGCCGCACGCGGGAGCTCATCGCCGAGGTGGCGCCGGATATCCGCGTGTCCGTGAGCGCCGACGTGGTGCCCGAGATCCGCGAGTTCCAGCGCACCAGTACCACCGCCGCCAACGTCTACGTGCAGGAGCGCGTGGCCGCCTATCTCCAGGAACTGCAACAGCGGCTGGACGGCCTCGGGTTCTCCGGCAGCTTCTTCGTGATGCTTTCGAGCGGCGGCATCGGCACCCCGGAGACGGCCGCCCGGTTCCCGGTGCGGATGCTCGAGTCGGGGCCGGCGGCGGGGGCGCTGGCGGCGGCCGCGCTGGGACAGCGCGCGGGCTATCCCGATCTCCTTTCCTTCGACATGGGCGGCACCACCGCCAAGCTGTGCGCGGTGGAGAACGGCTACCCGCTCAAGGCCCGGGAGTTCGAGGTGGACCGGGTCTACCGCTTCCGCAAGGGCAGCGGCCTGCCCATCAAGATACCGGTCATCGACATGATCGAGATCGGGGCCGGCGGCGGCAGCATCGCCCGGGTGGACGCGCTCGGTCTTCTGAAAGTCGGACCCGACAGCGCCGGGGCGGAGCCCGGCCCGGCGTGCTACGGCCGCGGCGGCACGGGCGCCACCGTCACCGACGCCAACCTGATCCTGGGCTACTTCGATCCCGACTACTTCCTCGGCGGCGAGATGAAGCTCGACGTGGACGCGGCGCGCAAGGTGTTGGGCGAGCTCGCCGAAAGGCTCGGCATGCGCGTGGAGGAGGTGGCCTGGGGCATCCACCAGATCGTCAACGAGAACATGGCCAACGCCGCTCGCGCGCACCTGGGAGAGCGCGGCAAGGATCCGCGGGAGCTGCCCATGTACGCCTTCGGCGGCGCCGGCCCGGTGCACGGCTGCCACGTGGCCGAGCTGCTGCACCTGCCCACGCTGATCTCGCCCATGGGCGCGGGGGTGGGCTCCACCTTCGGCCTGTTGGCGGCGCCGCTGGCCTTCGACTTCGTGCGTAGCGCCTACAGCCTGCTGGACGAGTTGGACTGGTCCTTTGTCAACGGGATGTTCGACGGCATGTGCGCGGAGGGGCGTGCCATCCTGGAGCAGTCGGGACTGGCACCGGACGAGATCGTCTACGAGCGTACCGCCGACATGCGCTACACCGGCCAGGGGCACGAGGTGTCCGTGCCCATCCCCGACGGGGTCCTCGACGCGAGCCACCTCGGCGCCATCACCGGAGCCTTCGAGCGCACCTACGAGCAGATGTATGGGCGCACCGTGCCGGACGTCGTGGTGGAGGTGATCAACTGGCGCGTGGTGGCGCGCGGGCCGGAGCAGCCGCTCGACTTCTCGACCCCGCGCGGACGGGTCGCCGGCAGCGACGCCCAAAAGGGCACGCGCCCGGTGTATTCCGCGCGCCGGGGCGAATTCGTCGACACCGCGGTGTACGACCGCTACGCGCTGACGCCGGGCATGGCCTTCCCGGGCCCCGCCATCGTGGAGGAACGGGAGTCCACCTTGGTGGTGACGGCCCGCGCCCGCGCGCGGGTTGACGACCATCTGAACGTGATCGTAGAGTTCGATTACTCGTAATCCCGTAACCTGCCGTCATGGAGCTTCTCCCATGAGCCAAGCCGCCATCGATCCCGTCACCCTCGAAGTCATCTGGAACCGACTCCTCTCCGTGGCCAACGAGCAGCAGGACGCGCTCATGCGCACGGCCTTCAGCACCATCGTGCGGGAGAGCCAGGACCTGGCCTGCGGCCTGTTCGACACTAAGGGCCGGATGGTGGCCCAGTCGGTCAGCGGCACCCCAGGGCACATCAACGCCATGGCCACGTCCATGGGGCACTTTCTGCGAGAGTTCCCCGCCGATACCCTGGCGCCCGGCGACGTGCTCATCACCAACGACCCGTGGCAGACCGCCGGGCACGTCAACGACATCACCATCACCACGCCCATCTTCCGCCGCGGGCAGCTCGTGGCGTTCTTCGCCAACACCTGCCACGCCGCGGACATCGGCGGCCGCATCCTTTCCGCCGAGGCGCGCGAGGTCTTCGAGGAAGGGCTGCGCATTCCCATCATGAAGCTCTTCCACGCGGGCGAGCCCGACCCCATCCTGCTCAAGATGATCCGCGCCAACGTGCGGCTGCCCCACGAGGTGGTGAGCGACTTCTACGCCCAGTCCGCCTGCAACGACGCCGGCGGGCGGGCGCTGATCGAGACCATGGACGAGTTCGAGCTGGACAGCTTCGATCCCGTGGCCGAGGAGATCATCAGCCGCTCCGAGAAGGCCGTGCGCGCCGCCATCGCCGCACTCGAGGACGGCGAGTGGGAAGGGGAGACCTGGAGCGACGGCTTCGAGGAGCCGATCTACATCAAGACGAAGCTGGAGGTG
>JAPOPM010000061.1 GCA_026712905.1 Deltaproteobacteria bacterium | reverse complement strand
TCTTCGGTTTGAAGAAGGACGCTGCGGCAGGTGCGGACGGCATGACGTGGCGGATGTACGAGGAAGGGCTGGAAGGCCGTCTTGCCGACCTCCACGACCGAGTGCACTCGGGGGCGTACCGGGCGACGCCATCACGGCGGGTGAACATCCCGAAGCCGGATGGCGGCACACGACCGCTCGGCGTCGCGGCCATAGAAGACAAAATCGTCCAGAAGGCCGTGGCGGAGATAATCCTGACGCCGATTTACGAGGCGGAATTCCTGGGGTTCAGCTACGGGTTCCGGCCCGGGCGTGGGGCGCACGACGCGCTCGATGCGCTCGCGGTCGGGATGGAACGGCGCAAGATCAACTGGGTGGTCGATTGTGACATCCGCAGGTTTTTCGACACGGTTTCGAGGGACTGGCTGGTCCGGTTCCTGGAGCACCGGATCGGGGACAAGCGGGTTATCAGGCTGATCATCAAATGGTTGAACGCCGGCGTCATGGAAGCTGGAGAGTGGCGTGACGACCTGCGGGGGACGCCGCAAGGTTCGGTGATTTCGCCGATTCTCGCGAACGTCTACCTGCACTATGTTCTTGATCTTTGGTTCCAGAAGAAGTGGCGCAGCCACGAGGTCAGCGGCGACACAATCATCGTTCGCTACGCCGATGATTTCGTGGTGGGCTTCCAACACGAGTGGGACGCGGAGTGCTTCCTGAACGCCGCAAAGGAGCGGTTCGGATGCTTCGAGCTGGAGTTACACCCAGACAAGACCCGGCTCATTGAGTTCGGGCGGTTTGCCATCAGTCGCCGTCGGCAACGAGGGTTGGGCAGACCGGAGACCTTCGACTTCCTGGGCTTCACGCACTACTGCGCAGAGTCCAGACGGGGGAGCTTTCAGTGGGGGCGCAAGCCGGTGGCGAAGAGGATGAGCCGCACCCTGAAGCGGATAGGGGAGGTGCTACGCAGGCGGATGCATGAAGACGTTGAGGAAACGGCGAAGTGGCTGGGAAAGGTGCTGGACGGATGGCTGAACTACTATGCCGTTCCGACCAGTGCCCGACATCTGTGCCGCTTTGTCGACCGCCTGAAGCGGATGTGGCTCTCCATCCTACGCCGCAGATCGCAAAAGGACCGATCTACGTGGGCCAGCATCGACAGACTAAAGGCACAACACTGGCCCTCGCCCAAAGTACGACACCCGTGGCCGGATCAACGCTTTGCCGTCACGCGCCTTGCGAGCGCAACCTGAGGGAGGAGCCGGATGCCTTAGCAGGCACGTCCGGATCTGTGCGGGGGGAGCGGGGCAACCCGCTTCCCTACCGCGATAGATGCCCGATGGTGCGGAAGTCGGCGGTCTCCGTGCCTGGGAGGTCCGGCGCGCCGCCTTGGAGAGTGGCCGCGTTCCCAGTAGGCCTTCTCAAGACTTGCTAGCGCCGGGCCGACGCACCGGCCCCGCGCTTCAGGGGCCGGTGCGCCCCACGCGAGGCGTTGGAGAGTTCACGTGAGCCGACTTCACGGTCGGGCATCTTCACGGCCGGTCCTAGGAGTTCTTGGGGAAGGCCGGAAGGAGCGGAGCGACTGGAGGACCCGCAGGGTTGCTGGAGTGAGCAC
>JAPOPM010000060.1 GCA_026712905.1 Deltaproteobacteria bacterium | reverse complement strand
GAGCCCGACCCGTTGCTGCATACCGCCCGACAGCTCACTCGGGAAGCGGTCCTCGTAACCGTCGAGTTTGACAAGGTTGAGCAAGCGCTGGGAGATCTCCCAGCGTCTCGATTTGGGCAGGCCCTGTACCTGCAGCGGGAAGGCGACATTGTCCCGGACCGTGCGGTGCGGCAACAGGGCCATGTGCTGGAACACCATGCCTATCTGGGTCGCGCGCAGCTTCCTTAATTCGCCTTCGCCGAGAGCAAGGACGTCTCGACCGAGAACTTCGATGCGCCCGACGGTCGGCTCGATCAGCCGATTGATATGGCGTACCATGGTCGACTTGCCGGAACCGGAAAGTCCCATCACGCAAAATATCTCTCCGCGCGGCACTTCGAACGAGCAATCCGCTATGCCGACAACGCATCCGAACTGCTCAAGCGCCTGCGCTTTGGTGAGACCCTCCTGCGTGATCGCCCGCATCGCTCCGTCGGCCCGCATACCGAAGATTTTCCACACACCCTGCAGCCTGATGACCGGGTCACTCATTTCCTACGCCGGCGGCAGGGTTGCCGCTCTCTCCCGATAATCCCACGAACCCGCCCTCCTGGTTCATCTATTTGCCCAGAACAAGCGGAACTAATGAGTTCTTTTCCTTTTGGTCCTCCGTCATTATGTGGAGGCATACCAAGGCCACAAAGGTCACGTGTTGGCCAGAAATTACTGTCCCCTTTTCCCTTGAGAATAGCGCCAAGAAATGGTGTAATCATGGCACATACTAAAATATGGACGAAGAACCTATGATCACCAGCTCGCCCCGATGGGGGATTCATAACGACTACGGGCCGCTCAAGGACGTACTCTTGGGAACACCCGCATTCTACCGTTGGGTCGACGCCGGTCCAATTGCCATGAGGACGCTGAACAACCAAGAGCACACGGGAGTCCAATTCAATCTCCAGTCGGCTATGTCGCAACACGCCGAGATGGTGAAGATTTACGAGTCTAATGGTGTCACTTGCCATTATCTGGATGCCGACGAGGTCCTGCATCGCAACTTCTTCGCCCGCGACTCGAGCGCCATGACTCCCTGGGGCGCACTGATCTGCCATATGCAGCTCAAGAGCCGGCGTGCCGACTACGTGACGGCGATCCGCTTCTATCAGAACAACGGCATCCCGATCTGGCGCTACGCCACTGCCGGTCACTTCGAGGGTGGCGATTTTAACATCCTGGAGCCGGGCTTCGTGTTGATCGGCCACAATGGCGAACGTTCCGAACGCGAGGGCTCGGAACAGGTGGCGGCGTGGGTGCGGGAGCAGGGATGGGAGGCAGTGGTGGCGCCCATCTCGCGAGAGTTCGTGCATATGGACGGCTTGGTGGTGCCGCTTGCTCCGAAATTGGTCGTGGCCTGCGTTGACGCACTGGAGGACTGGCTGGTGGCGCTGCTCCGCGGGCGCGGTTTCGAGTTCGTGGAGGTCGGCTATGCAGAAGCCAGGAACCTCGGTGTCAACCTCGTGGCGCTCGGCAACGACCGCGTGCTCTCGATGCGCGGGGCCAAAGACCTGAACGCGCGCATGCGCGCGCTGGGGTTCGAAGTGTTCGATCCGGACATGTCGATGTTCACCCTGGGTGGTGGCGGCGTCCATTGCTTGTGCCAAGCGCTTTGCCGCGAAGACGTATAGAAGAAGAGGGAAACCGGCGGGCGCCGGCATCGCCGTAACGACCGGTGTCCTACTTCATCCAGGAATCCACGAGTTCGGCGTTTTCCTGCGCCCATTGCTGGGCGTAATCGCCCGGGCTCATCTTCTGAACCACGAGGGCGAATGTCATCCGGGATACCTGGTCGGTCGTCAGCGCGATTTTGCTCAGCAAGTCCGCAGCTTCCGGATGCGTCTCCTCCAAAGCCGTCGCGTAGTGGACGTGCAGATAGGCCAGGTCCCAAGCGACCGGAGCACTCGATTTTTCCAGCCATTCCGGGTCATCGGTGGGCTGGATGACTACCCACTTGGACGCGTCATACGCGGGTTCCTCCAGAATGACCAGATCGTAGAGCGCGAACATGTGGTTGGGCGTATAGCAAAAGAAGACGTGGTTGGCGTCCTTCGCGACCGCGGCGTCCACGTCGGCCATTGCCAGCGCCTCGTCCATTTCCAGCAGCTCCATGGTCTCGTCGTATCCGTAGCTCCTGGCGCGGATCTTCTCGATATTCGTCGAGGCCCAGCCCGACGCCCCGACCCACACTTCACCCAGGCCGTCTCCGTTCGAGTCGAAATTCTTCGCCATGTCGGGATCGGCAAGATCTGCAATCGCCTTGATGCCGGTG
>JAPOPM010000059.1 GCA_026712905.1 Deltaproteobacteria bacterium | reverse complement strand
GTTTTCGACGCCTTCGTGACCATGACGCGGCAGCCGATCATGGTGGGACTGGACCTGAAGTGCGAGATCGCCGCCAACAACATCGCCAAGGCCAGGGTGCAGGAGCTCGTGGCCGAGCACGGCCCCGAGATGCTGGAGGCGGTGTCCAAGGAGATCATCCGCTTTACCGAATCGGTGCTGCGGGAACGGATCCGGGAGTTCGCCGACGGCTCCTGGAGCGAGACCGGGCTCATTCAGGGCGACGAGACCTGGAAGATGCATCTCACCCTGACCAAGCGGGACGACCGCCTGATCTTCGACTTCACCGGCAGCGACAAACAGGCCAGGACCGGGATCAACCTGCCTTACCACGCCACCTACGGTACCTGCTTTGCCGCGGTCCTCTCCACCATCGGTTTCGATATCCCCAAGAACCACGGCGCCTTCGCGCCCATCGAGGTGATCGCTCCGCCGGGAACCGTGGCCAATGTGCAGTACCCCGGCCCGGTGTCGCTGAACACCACCTCCGGCGGCGCCACGGCCCGCTATCTGGCGCCCGCGGTGATGACGCAGATGCTCGCCACCAACGAGCACTGGCGGAATGAGGTGATGGCCCACGACGCCGGTCACCGTTTCGCCCGTCACGCCGGGGTCAACCAGTACGGCCGGTACTACGTGTCCAGCCTTTCGGAAGGGGCCATAGACGGCCGTGGCGCCCGCGCGGACAAGGACGGCGTGGACTCGGGGGGCCGGGGCTGGTCGTCGTGCCAGAACGTCGAGTGGGTCGAGCAGAACTTCCCCATCCTGTATCTCTTCCGGCGCCACTTGAAGGACGGAGCGGGTGCCGGACGGTTCCGCGGCGGCACCGGCTCGGAGACCGCCCTGACGGTCCACGACGCTCCCGAAGGGCAGATCCGGGGCGTGGCGTTGGGGGTGGCGGGCCTGCGGAACTCGGGCCAGGGACTCTTCGGCGGCCTTTACGGCGCCCCCAGCCTGCTGGTGCTGAAGGAAGAGACCAACATCTGGGACACGATGGGGGAGAACCGGCACCCGGTGGACGTGGAAGCCATGGGGGGCACCTCGGAGATGCTGCCCTACTGCGACTTCGACGTGAAGGACGGGAGTGTGCTGTACATGCGGCTGGCCAACGGCGGCGGCTACGGCGATCCGTTGGACCGGGATCCCGAAGCGGTGCTGCGGGATGTGGCCAACGGGCTTGTTTCGCACGAAGTGGCGCGGGATATCTACGGCGTGGCCCTCGGTTCCTCGCAAACAGAGGTGGACGCGGCCGCCACCGAGGAGCTGCGCGCCGGAATTCGGGCGCGGCGTTGACGGAGGAGCGACGGCGGATGAAGCGACTGTTCAGAGAGAACCTGGAACTGGAAGACGAGTCCGGCAGCCTTCGGGTGGTGTGCGCCCGCTGCGGCTTCGACTTCGGCGGCGAGCAGGAGTGGCGCGAGCGGGGCCACACGAAGCGGCAGTCCCCCACGGCGGGCGGCCCCCTGATGAAGGACCTCGAGGGGCAGTTCCTGCTGGAACAGCTCTTTTGCCCGCAGTGCAAGACCCTGCTCGACTCGCAGATCGTGGAGGTCGAGCCGTGAGCCTGCTGGATACCCTGGAGGCGGGCGCGCCCAACCGCCCCGAACCCGGGGACATGGCCCTGGCGGCGGCCACCACGGGCATCGCCGTGCTGGACATGAGCGCCCGGGCCGAGGAGCCCGGCACCATCGCCAACAAGCTCTTGCCGGGGCTCGGGCCGTTCCTGGAACGCGCGCGGCAGAGCGGCGTCCCGATCATCTACACCATTTCCCTGGTAGCGAAGGGCGGATCCCATGACCGCATCGCCGGACCGCTGAAGCGCGCGGAGACCGAGCCGGTCATCTACCCGGACAGCTTCGACAAGTTCATCGGCGGCGAGCTGGACGGTTACCTCCGGTCCAACGGGGTCGAACGCCTCATCGTGCTGGGGGCGGCCACCACCTTCGCGGTCCTTTACACTGTCACCACCGCGGCGCGGGTCCACCGGTACGAGGTGGTGGTCCCCATGGACGGCGTCCTGGCCGCCACCCGCTATGAACAGGAGTACAGCTTCCACCAGATGACCATCCTGCCCTCCGGGGCGGCGGGCCGCATCCACTTTACGGAATTGTCTCGGATCAGGTTCGAGTAGAGCGTGCCGGCGGGCGCGTCGTGCCAACCAGACAAGGGAAAGGAACGAGCCATGAAACAGCATAGCCAAAGCGGTGGTTCCGGATGCCCGGTGGATCCCCGGGCGGTCAGGGTTCGAGGGGGCGGTTTTCGTCGCGGACTCTTCGCTGCCGCCGCCCTGCTGGCGGCGCTCGCGGTCCTGCTGCTGCCGGCTTCGCCGGCACTCGCCCAGACTGCCAACCCGGCGCTTGCCGAGCTCATCAAGGCGGCCGCGGCCGAGAAGGAGCTCACGATGCTCCAGGGCGGCCGGTACGGCGACACCGAGTTCTGGGACGAGGTGGAAGCGGCCATGAACGCCAAGTATGGCATCAACGTAGATCTCCAGGGCACGGCGGGAGGCCCCAACATGTCCCAGGTGACGTCCAGGCTCCTGCAAGAGCACAAGCAGGGCCGATCCCCCGCCTCCACCGACATCATGATCGCCTCGGGCCGGAACCAGCTTAAGCTGGCTTCCGCGGGCGCCCTCATGGAATTGGACTGGCGCAAGTACATCCCCGACATCAGGGATGACGAGATTGCCACCGACGGCACCGGCGCGTTGGTTGGCATCGGCGTGATCGTCGCGGCCTACAACCCCAACGTCATCAAGCCGGCAGACGTGCCCAAGTCCCTGGAGGACGTTACCGACCCGAAGTTCAAGGGGCTCATCGCCGCGACCACGTACGGTTCCGGCTGGCCGCAGATCACCCTGAACCTGGGCGCCGAAAAGGTGGAGAAGGTGCTGTCGACCATCGCCGCCAACGGCAACCTCGCCGGCAACATCAACGGCGACCTGCAGCG
>JAPOPM010000058.1 GCA_026712905.1 Deltaproteobacteria bacterium | reverse complement strand
GTTGCCGCTCGCCATGCAAGACTCGCTTCCGGCTGGCTGGCTACGCCTTTGCCGGGCGGGTGTCGAACCCGCTGGATCGCTACGAAAGGTTTCAGCTCATGGCATCCTCCTTTCCAGGACTTCGCCTGGCGCAATATTCGTACGGTCACCGTCACGCCCGGCGGAACATGCGCTCCAACTGGCCGCGGCTGAACTGCACCATGACCGGGCGGCCGTGGGGGCACTGGGTGGCGAACTCCGTGCGGTCCAGTTCCCCGAGGAGCGCCTCCATCTCTTCCTTCTCGAGCGCGCGGTTGGCGCGGATGACGCTGTGGCAAGCGATGCTCATCAGCCGCTCCTGAAAGCCGCGGTGCAGTTCCGCGGAGTGGCCGGTCTCGGCGAGGTCGCTGACGATGGCGCGCACGGCGTCGCGGTAGTCGCCGTCCGCCAGGAGCGCCGGCACCGCCCTGAGAGAGAAGGTGTTGCGGCCGAACGCCTCCAGCGTGAATCCCGCCCGCTCCAGCGTGCCCAGTTGCTCTTCCAGCACCATGGCCTCGGTGACCGGCAACTCCATGACCTGCGGCATCAGGAGCTCCTGGCGTTCGATGCGGCCCTGCTCCAGGTCCTCGTGCATGCGCTGGTAGGCGATGCGCTCGTGCGCGGCGTGCTGGTCGATGAGCACCATTCCCGGGTCGCCCTGGCACAGGATGTAGCAACCCAGCACCTGGCCCACCACGGTCAGCGCCGCGAAGGGGCCGGGCTCCGCGGCCTTGGGCGACGCGGGCGCCGCCAGGCCGGGGGCGGCATCCTGAAAGCCGCGGCGCGGGCCTAGTGGCAGCACCGGTTGGTTCCTGCCCGCGTCGTAAGGCAGCCCGCGCTCGTACACGCCGCCGGTACGCGGGGCCGCCGACCGTGTTTGCGGCCCGTAGGTGTTCCCAGCGCCGGGGGCGTTCCCGAGGCCGGGCGCGCTTTCGGGGCCGCGCGGGTTCCATGAACCGAGCGGCGTACGACCGAGATCCGCCTCGCCCGGCACCCACCCGCCCGCTGGCGTCCCTTCGGCCGCGGTCTTTAGCCCGCTTCGCACCGCGTGCAGCACAGTCTCGTAAAGCGCGGACTGTCTCCGGAAACGCACTTCGGTCTTGGCCGGATGCACGTTCACGTCCACGTAGGCGTGGGGAATCTCCAGGTAGAGGATCGTGGCCGGGTAGCGTCCCTTCATGAGCAGGGTGTCGTAGGCCTTGAGCATGGCGTGGGTCAACAGTCGGTCGCGCACGAAGCGGCGGTTGACGAAGGTGACCATGTAGCGGGAGTTGCCGAAGGACTTCGGCGCCTGGCTGGCGAAGCCGGTGCAATGCACATGCTCGCCGTTCAGCGAAAACGGCACGAGCTCGCTGCCGGCGTCGCCGAACACCTGGCGCACGCGGTCCTGGAGGCGCGTGGTGGCGACATAGTCAGCCAGCCGCTTGCCGCCGTGATGCAGGCGGAAGTGCACCGACGGATGCGCCAGCGCCGTGCGGTTGAGCACGTCGGTCACGTACTTGATCTCGGTGCGCGGCGCCTTCATGAACTTGAGGCGCGCGGGCACGTGGAAGAAGAGGTCGCGCACCTCGACCGTGGTGCCCACGGGACAGCCCGCGGCCGCGGGCACGCCCTTGCGGCCGTTCTCCACCCGGTAGCGGCAGCCCGCCTCCTCGGACGCGGGGCGCGACACCATCTCCACCACGGCCACCGAGGCGATGCTGGGCAGCGCCTCGCCGCGGAACCCCATGGTGGCGATGCCCGCGAGGTCGGTCTCGTCCTTGATCTTGCTGGTGGAATGGCGCTCGAAGGCCAGGGGAACGTCTTCCGGTGCCATCCCCTCGCCGTCGTCGCTCACCCGGATGAGAGAGGTGCCGTTGCCTTCCACCAGCACGGAGATTTCCGTGGCGCCGGCGTCAAGGGCGTTGTCCAACAGTTCCTTGACCACGGACGCCGGCCGCTCCACCACCTCGCCGGCGGCGATGCGGTCGATCAGGTTGTCGGGCAACACCGCGATTTTCATGACAGGCGCCTACCAGGCCATCTCCAGGCACTCCAGCACCTGTGACGGCGAGTGGATCTTCTTGGGGTTGTTGTGGGTGCTGATGTCGTCCAGCGCGGCCTCGGCCAGGGACGGGAGCGCGTCGCGCGGGATGTCCAGGTCCCGGAGCCGCAGCGGCAGCCCCATCTTCACGTTCATGCCGTACACCACCTCCGGCGCCTGGGCGGCGGCCTTGACCTCGTCCGGCTCGTCGACCCCCATGACCCGGGCCATGCGCGCCATGGCCTCGGTGGTGCCGTCCAGGTTCCAGCGCATGGCGTAGGGCAGCATCAACGCGTGGATGTTGGCGTGGGGTACGGTGAAGCGGCCGCCGATGACGTGCACGATGCCGTGATGGATGCCGGTCCAGGCGCTGTAGACGCCCATGCTGGAGAGGGTGGCGGCCACCTGCATCTCGCCGATGGCATCGAGGTCGTTCATGTCCGCCACCAGCCGCGGCAGGTAGGTGGTGATGGGCCCGATGGCCGCGAGGCAATAGGCCTGGCTCAGGATCTGGGTCTGGGTCGAGTAGACGGCTTCCACACAGTGGGCCAGGGCGTTCATGCCCGAAGCCGCCAGGAGCTTGGCTGGCGCGGTCTGCGCCGCCTCCGGGTCCAGCATGACCGTGCGCGGCGACATCTTGGGATCGGCCAGGATGAGCTTGTACCCCCCTTCGGCCAACCCCGCGGAATAGCTGTACTCGCCGCCGGAGAAGGTGGTCGGGATGGCGATGTGCGGCATCTTGGGCGCCGGCATGGGCGGCACTTCCTTCTTGTCCGGCGGGATGAAGTGGGTGGCCAGGTCCTTCAGTGGACGGCCTTCCGCCATCAGCGCGGCCATGCCCTTGGCCGTGTCGATGGAGCTGCCGCCGCCGACGCTGACGAACGCGTCCGCCGCCGCATCCGTGGCCTGCTTCGCCGCCACCGCGATGGAGTCCGTGGGCGAATGCGGCTGCACCGTGTCGAAGACGCCGACGCAGAGGTCGCCAAGGGCCGACCGCACCGCGTCCAACAGGTACGTCTTGGCGATGGAGGGCGAGGTCACCACGAACACGCGCTCCGCGTCCAGGCGCCGGACCTCCTCCGCCAACTGCTTCACCACTCCACGGCCGAAAACGATGCGCTCCACGCGCGGATTGCTGTACTCGAACGGGAAGACTGCCATCCGTTACCTCCTGGCCCGTATGCTCACACCGGTCCTAGTCGTTTCCCTCGAACATGCGCAGCAGACCCTCGTCCTGGGGCTCGTCGAAGTCGTCGGGGACCACGAAACGTCCCTCATCGACACCGAACACGGGATGGTCCTCCTCAATGGGAACCAGACGCGCTACGGGTCGGCCGAAGCGCGTGATGACGACTTCCTCCCCTTCGACGATCTCTCGCAATAGGCGGGACAGGTGGGTCTTGGCCTCGCGAACGGTTACTCGGTGCATGCTGCTCTCACACTAGATAGACTTAGCCTGTGACCAAATCAATCGCAGAAGCCTTCCTCAGCCTGTGACTGAGCACCCGGACCCCTCCAACTAAACAGATTGGGGGTCAAAGGCCCCATTCCTTTAGTTGATCGTCCGTCAGGGGCTGCAAGGCTTCGGCGGCGGAGCGTACGGGCGGCGAGGTGCGGGGCCCCACCTCCGGTCGCCGTTTCGCGGACGGTGCGATGGCGATCAATTGGGCCACTGGAGTCGAACCGTTCAGAATGACGATGGTCTCGCCGCACTGAATCTCTTTCAACATACGGTGAAGGTGCGCCTTTACTTGATGGATCGTGGCGGTCTTCATGATCGGATCGTCCGTTTAAGTGAACACGAAGTCAAGTATCGGTCAGCCCCCGTGACTGAGCACCCAGACCCCGCCGACGATGAAGGCCGCGGCCAGCCCGTCCCGCATCGTCACGCTCTCCAGGGTCCGCAGGGTGAAGCGGGACAGTGCAAAGGTGATGAGCGGCGAGATGCGCCAGATGGGCGCCACCAGGACCGCGGGGGCCAGCAAGAGCGCATGGTAGGTGCAGAGAGAAGCGAGGGCCTCCGTGACGCCGGCGATGGCGAAGAGCACGCCGCTCTTGAGCGGCACCCGTTCCTGCCGCCATGCCTGGATGCCCAGCCAGGGTCCGGCCGTGAACAGCATCACCGTGGCCGTCATGTGGTTGATCAGGGTCGCGAAGGCCGGCACCCCGGCGGCCAGCAACCCCCACTTCTTGAAGACCGGATTGATGCCGAAGGCCAAGGAGGACAACAGCGGGTACATGAAGTAGACGACCCGGTTGGGAGCGCCCTCCCCTTGCAGTGGGCTCACGGTGAGGAGCAGCACGCCGGCCACGATCACCACCACCCCGACAAAGATCTCCCAGCTCACGTGCTCGCCCAGGAATGCCCATCCGAGCAGCACGGTGATGAGCGGTGACGAATTCTTCACCGTCACCGACTTCGACGCCCCGACGCTGTCGATGCCCAGGTTGAGAAAGACCTTCCCCAGGCAGGCGGCCACACCCGTGAGCATGAAGGAGAGCACCGGAAACCAATCCAGCGTCACGAACTCCCCGCGCCAAGCCGTCGCCGCCACCAGGGTCGCCAGGGACCAGTACTGGGTCCAGAGCGTCGCCATGCTGACGTTCGACTCCGCCATGCCCTTCTTGATCAGGGTGGGGACCACGCCCCAGATGATGCCGGCGGCAAGGGCGTAGAGTATTGCTTGGGTGAGGTCGTCGAGCATGAAAGAGGCCGCGTGTGCCGCTGGAGGCACGCAAGCGCGGGCAGTCCTGGGATAGAACAAGACCAGGACTAAATCAATTGACTCGGCCGCGAGGTCGCGGACAGCCCCGCGTCGCAAGGGCCGGCACCAAGTTGACACCACCAGACCCTGCGGGCATCATTCGAGGACCGACACATTCCGCATCGGAACACCCATCAAGGAGCCTAAGACCAACCATGAGCGACGTTCGTTTCATCGACACCACCGTGCGCGACGGCAACCAGAGCCTGTGGGCGCTGAACATGCGCACGGACGCCATGCTGGCGGTGGCGGAGCACATCGACGAGGCCGGGTTCGAGTCGGCCGAGTTCTTCGTCACGGTGATGTTCAAGAAGCTGGTGCGCGAGCAGAAGGAGGACGCCTGGGACTGGTTCCGGCTGGGCACCAAGCGCTTCCGCAAAACGCCTCTGAGGCTCCACGGCGGGCTCAAGCTCATCGAGAAGATCCCGGTGTGCGTGTTCGAGCTGATGATCCAGCGCATCATGGACTACGGCATCACGCTGACGCGCACGTCCAACTCGTGGAACAACTACGAAGAGTTCGAGGTGGAGAAGACCGGGCTCAAGAAGCTCGGCATGGATACGGTGGTGAACCTCATCTACTCGGTGTCGCCGCGCCACACCGACGAGTACTACGCGCGGAAGGCGCGGGAGGCCGCGGCCCTGAACCCGGTGCGGATCTGCTTCAAGGACGTGGGCGGGCTCCTGACCCTGGAGCGGGCGCGCACGCTGATCCCCATCGTGCTGGAGAACATCGGCGACACGCCGGTGGAGTTCCACGCCCACTGCAACAACGGGCTGGCGCCCCTGTGTTATCTCGAGGCCGTGGACATGGGCCTGACCACGCTGCACACGGGCATCCCGCCGCTGGCCAACGGCTCGGCGCAGCCGTCCATCTTCAACGTGGCGCGGAACCTGCGGGCCATGGGGCACAACCCGCTCATCGACGAGGACGTACTCAGGCCGGTGACCGAGAAGCTCCACTACATCGCCAAGCGCGACAACCTGCCGGTGGGCCGGGTGGTGGAGTACGACGAGTCCCAGTACACCCACCAGGTTCCCGGCGGCATGATCTCCAACTTCCGCCACCAACTTGCGCTCATCGACAAGCGCGACAAGCTCGACGCGATCCTGGAGGAGTGCGTGCAGGTGCGCAAGGAGTGGGGCTACCCCATCATGGTGACGCCGCTGTCCCAGTTCGTGGGCACCCAGGCGGCCATCAACGTCATCGTGGGCGAGCGCTACAAGGAGGTCACCGACCAGGCCATCCAGTACGCCCTGGGCTACTGGGGCAAGGAAGGCGCGGAGTACATGGACCCGGAGGTGAAGGACAAGATCCTGAACCGTCCGCGCGCCAAGGAATGGGCACACTGGGAGCTGCCCACGCCGTCGATCCAGGAAGTGCGCCGGCAGATCGGCGCCACGCATCTGTCCGACGAGGATTTCCTGTTGTGGGTCTTCGCCGGCGAGGAGGCGGTGAAGGCCCTGCCCGACGGCGGCCGGCCCAAGGAATACCTGAGCGCGAGCACCCCGCTGGTGCGACTGGTGGGCGAGCTGACCCGCCAGGACAAGGCCAACCACATCTATATCCGGAAGCCGGACTTTTCGCTGACCCTCGGGCGGGCCTGAGCGAGATTGACACGCTCCCCCCGATCGGATAATCCCGAAAGACGGTCAACCAGCGCCCGCGACCGCTCCATCTTCATTCCCAGGGAGGGAACGCAGTGACCTCAACCAATCCCCGACGCATCATCGACGGCGACGGCCACGTGGTCGAAGACATCGGCGCCATCATCGAGAACATGCCGCCGGAGTACATCGGCAAGACCTTCTCCGAGGCGCGCGCCAAGAGCCCGTTTCCGCCCATCGACCACCTGCATTCGGCCAACCGGCACTACGTCCCGGAGGGCGCCTTCGCCCAAGTTGGACCGGAGGGCTGGGAGGTCTTTTTAGAGGACGTGCGCATCGATGCCACGGTGCTCTACACCAGCGCCGGGCTGGCCTTCGGCAAGATCGTCAGCCGGGACTGGGCCATCGAGCTGGCGCGGGCCTACAACAACTGGATCCACGAGACCTACGTGGCCCGGAGCCCCCGCTTCCAGGCCATGGGGCTGCTGCCGCTGCAGGAGCCCAAGGCCGCGGTCGAGGAGCTGCGGCGCATGGTCAACGAACTCGGGCTTTGCGGCGCCATGCTGCCGTCCACCGGCGCCAACATGCCGCATCTGGGCTCGGAGCGCTATTGGCCCGTCTACGCGGAAGCGGAGCGCCTGGGCTGCGCCATCGGCATCCACGGCGGCGCCCACGAGGGCCTGCTCATGGACGACATGACGCCGTACGCGCCGGTGAACGCCCTGGGCCACCCCATGGGGCAGATGGTCTGCTTCGCCGGCATCATCTTCAACGGCGTGCTGGACAAGTTCCCGGGGCTGCGCATCGGCTTCCTGGAGGCCGGCTGCGCCTGGCTGCTCACCTGCCTGGAACGGTTCAGCGGCTCCTGGGCGAGCCACGTGCAGTACGACCCGCGCGGGCGCTTCCTCAAGCTCGATGACGGCATGAACATCACCGACTACGTCTGCCGCCACATCGACGAGGACCGCATCTTCGTAGGCGTCGAGGGCGACGAGCTGTCCATCGCCGAGGCCGTGCGCGTGGTGGGCAACAAGCCATTCCTGTTCTCGTCCGACTATCCCCACGAGGTGGACGCGGCCACCTGCAAGCATGAGCTGCAGGAGCTGGAGGAGAACGAGGGACTGAGCGACGACGACAAGGACGCCATCCTCTTCCGCAACGCCCAGCGATTCTACCGGCTGGGCGAGGGAGCGGCGCAGAAGGCGTAGGACACCCCTAGACGCCCCGAAACGTCATTCCCGCGGAAGCGGGAATCCAGGGGTGGGGAGGGGCAACAGCGTCGATTCCCCGCCCAACCACCCCTGGATTCCCGCTTCCGCGGGAATGACGTTTCGAGGCGTTGGAATGTTGGCACAGTCGGTTTCGCACGAATGACAAGTACCAGGGCCTCGGAGCAAGAGCGGAAGCCTTGACCCCGGGGCATACGGAGGCCAACCGTGAGCACGTTACAAGATCAGACGGTGGTGGACGGCGACGGCCACGTGGTGGAAGACCACGAGGCCATCTGGCGGCGCATGCCGGAAGACTACCGGGTCAGCAACTGGTCGGGGCGCAGTCCCTTCGGACCCAACGACCATCTGCACGCGACCAACCGTCACTTCGTGCCCGAGGGGGCGTTCGCCAAGGTGGGACACGACGGATGGATCGACTTCCTGGAAGACGTGGGCGTCGAAAGCACGGTGCTCTACCCGACCAACGGACTCACCCTCGGCCGGGTTGTGAGCCGCGACTGGGCCATCGAGCTGTCGCGCGCCTACAACGACTGGATTCACGACGAGTACACGGCCAAGAGCCCGCGCTTCCAGGCCGTCGGGATGATCCCGCTGCAGGAGCCGGACGAAGCGGCGGCGGAGCTGCGGCGCATCGTCGAGGAGCTTCACTTCGCCGGCGCCATGCTGCCCGGGACCGGCGCCAGCCAGCTTCAGAACCACCTGGGGGACGAGCGCTACTGGCCCATCTACCAGGAAGCAGACCGCCTGGGGTGCGCTCTCGGCATCCACGGCGGCGTGCACGACAACATGGGCCTGGACGACATGAGCCCGTACGCGCCGGTGAACGCGCTGGGGCACCCCTTCGGCCAGATGGTCAACTTCGCCGGCATCGTCTTCAACGGCGTGCTGGACCGCTACCCCAACGCCCGCTTCGGCTTCCTGGAGGCCGGCGCCGCGTGGTTCGTCAACTGCCTGGAGCGCTTCGAGCGCTCCTGGAGCAGCCACGTGCAGTATGATCCCAACGGCCGTTTCCTCCAGCTCAAGGACAACGAATCCGTCACCGACTATGTCCTCAAGCACGTGGACGCGGGCCGGATCTTCATCGGCGTGGAAGGAGACGAGCTGACCCTGCCCTTCGCGGTGCGCATCGCGGGCAACAAGCCGTTCCTCTACTCTTCCGACTTCCCCCACGAAGTGAACCACGCCACGGCGAAGGAGGAGATCCAGGAGTTGCGCGAGAACCCGCGTCTCACGGACGACGACAAGGCGGCGATCCTGCACGGCAACGCCCGCCGTTTCTACCAACTCGGATAGGGTGCCGCCTGGCTTCCCACGTGACGCAGCGACGCCCTCCCCTCTCCGTCCCCTTCTTCTACGGCTGGATCGTCGTGGCGCTGACCTTCTGCGTCAACCTCACGGCCGCGGGCACCCGCTCCGCCGCCACGCTGCTGATCAAGCCGCTGGAAGCGGAGTTCGGCTGGAGCCGCGCCGTGGTTTCCGTACCCGGCGCCATGAACCTCCTGCTGTTCGGCATCGGCGCACCGGCGGCGGGCTGGCTGGTGGACCGCTACGGCGCCCGCCGGGTTGTGTACTACTCCCTGGGCATGGTGACGGCGGGTCTGGTGGCAACGGCCTTTATCCAGCAATGGTGGCAGCTCCTGTTCTTCTGGGGCTTGGTGGTGGGCATCGGCACCAGCGCCACTCCGGTGCTGGCCGCGTCGGTGGCCAACCACTGGTTCGTGCGGCACCGCGGCGTCACCATCGGCATCCTCACCAACGGCAACGCGGCCGGGCAGATGCTGTTCCTGCCGCTGCTCACCCTCATCATCGCCGCCACCGGCTGGCGCGGCAGCATGCTGTTTCTGGCCGCCGTCGCCTTCGGCCTGATGATACTGGTGTCCATGTGGATGCGCGACGAGCCGGCGGACGTGGGCCTGGAGCCCTTGGGGCAGCAGGACACCGGCGCCGCCGCCGCGGCCGCCCGCCGCGACGTGCCGGCGTCGGCCACGCCGGTCCGTGACGCCTTCCGCAGCTCCACTTTCTGGCTCCTGAGCGCGGGCTTCTTCGTCTGCGGCGTCACCGCCAACGGGCTTATCGGCCTGCACCTGATACCCCACGTCGTCGAGGATCTCGGCATCGCGGCGGTCGTCGCCAGCCTCATCGTGGGCGTCATGGGGGGCATCAGCTTCATCGGCACCATCGGCGCCGGCTGGCTGGTGGACCGGGTGGACGCGCGCAAGGTCCTGGCCCTGGCCTACTTCCTGCGCGGCTGCGCGCTGTTCCTGCTGCCCTTCGTCGACAGCCTGCCGGGATTGATCCTGTTCGCCACGGTGTACGGCATCGACTGGTACGCCACCGGCCCCGCCACCACGGCCATCGCCGCGGACACCTTCGGCCGGCACGCGGTGGCGCGCATCTTCGGGTGGATCTTCCTGGCGCATCAGCTAGGCGCCAGCACGGCGGGCAACCTCGCCGGCGTCGTCTACGACGTCTTCGGCGAGTACCAGTACGCGTTCCTCGCCGGCGCCACCATGGCGATCATCGCCGCGGCACTGGTGATGCAGATCACGCCGCGGGCACCCCGCCTGGTTCCGGCGGCGGGTACCGCGTAACGGTCCACGATTCCAGAAAACACTTGGCAAACGGAGACTCTCATGCAACTACCGCCCATCGCCGCCACCACCATCGGCAGCTTTCCCCGGCCCAGGTGGCTCGCCGACGCCGTCCGCAGCACGGTCACCTTCAATCTGGAAGGGGACCTCTTGCAGGAAGGCCTGGACGACGCCACCGCTCTCGCCATCCGCGGCCAGGAGCTGGCGGGTCTCGACCTCGTCAGTGACGGCGAGCAGCGCCGGCCCCACTTCATCGACCACGTCCTGAACTCCATGGAAGGCGTGGACACGGTGAACCGCGTGCCCAAGGGCTTGTACCGGCGGCGCGAAGAGGTCCACCAGGTACCCCGGGTGCACGGTCCCATCGGCCGGCGGGTTCCGGCCGTGGTGGAGGACCTGCGCTTCGCCAAGTCACGCACGGACCGGCCCGTGAAGATGGCGGTGCCCGGACCCATGACCGTGGTCGACAGCACCCTGGACGAACACTACGGCGACGAGGCCGCCATGGCCATGGACGTGGCCGCGGTCCTGAACGCCGAGTTGCGCGACCTTCAGGCGGCCGGGGCGGACGTGGTGCAGATCGACGAGCCCGCCATGACCCGCTACCACGAGAAGGTGGCCGACTACGGCGCCCGCGCCCTCGACCGCTGCATCGAGGGGATCACCATCCCCACCATCGTGCACCTGTGCTACGGCTACCCCGGCGGCAAGGACCTGCAGCACGAGTACGAATATCCCGAGCTCTTCCCGCTCTTGCTCGAAACCAACATCGGCGGCTTCGCCGTTGAGTTCGCCCGCAGCAGCTACGACCCGGCCATCCTCGAACCGTGCAAGGAGCGCCTGGTCATGTTCGGCGCCGTGGACCCCAGCGACGTCCCCGTGCCCCCGGTGGACACGGTGGTGACGCGCGTCCACGACGTGCTCCGCTATCTCGACGCCGACAGGCTCCTGCTGGCGCCGGACTGCGGCCTCATGACCGTGAGCCGCGAGTTGGCGTTCGCCAAGGCAAGGCTGCTGGCGGATTCCGCCGCGGAGTTGCGCCGGACGCTGTGACCCAGACGGTGTCGTCGTGCCCACGGATCACCATCGATCAGAGCTTCCCTATGAGCCTGCGCCGCAGAAGACTGGTTGAATTGTCACGCCCCCGGATCGTCATTCCCGCGAAAGCTTGCCCTCGACCCCGATCGGGGGCGGGAATCCAGGGGTTGGGCGGGGTATAGCGGCGTGTTTCCTCGCCCCACCACCCCTGGATTCCCGCGTTCGCGGGAATGACGAATACGGGGCCTAGCCCCACCACGGATCTCACCCATGTATCGCCTCGTGAAACTGCCCGAAGAAGTCGCCGGCCGTCTCTACGTCGGCAGCATGCCCGGACGCTACGAAGTGTTCGAGGAGGCGTGGCACGCCATCATCGACCACGGCGTCACGCGCGTCATCTGCCTCGTGCCGCCGGAGGAACTGCGCGACAAGTCGCCGCTCTACGCCCGCGCGGTCGATGAGGCCAGGATGCCGTGGGTGCACGAGAGCTTTCCCATCGAGGACTTCGAGGCCCCCGCGGATCGTGAAGCGTTCTGGGCGATGGCCCGCAAGGCCGCCGGCCTGCTCGACGAAGGAGAAACCCTGTTGGTGCACTGCGCCGCCGGCATCGGCCGCACCGGCACGTTCTCCGTGTGCGTGCTGTTGGCCCTGGGCCTGGCCCCGCCCGCCGCGCGCGCGGCCGTGCGCAAGGTCGGCTCCGCCCCCGAGAATGCCGCCCAGGACGACGTGATCCAGTGGGCGGCGGGCCTGCTGAACGGATCGGAAAAGGCGAGTTGACAGGTCCCAACGCTCGGGGCATCATTCAGCCGTCCGGAGTCGCTATCGAGCTTCAAGGGAGGACCTGAACATGAGCCGCATCACACCGCCTCTCAACTTCTCCAAGTGGATCGACGAGCACCGTCACCTGCTCAAGCCGCCGGTAGGCAATCAGGTCGTGTACAAGGACACCGAGTTCACGGTCATGGTGGTGGGCGGCCCCAACACGCGCAAGGACTACCATGTGGACGAGGGCGAGGAGTTCTTCTACCAACTCGAAGGTGACATGACGCTGCGCATCATGGAGGACGGCGCGCCGCGGGACATCCCCATCCGCGCGGGCGAGATCTTCCTGCTGCCGCCCAAGGTGCCGCACTCGCCGCAACGGAAGCCCGAGACCGTGGGCCTCGTCATCGAGCGCCAGCGCCGCGAGGGCGAACTGGACCTGTTCCAGTGGTACTGCGACGACTGCCACGCCAAGATCTACGAGGAAGCGGTGCAGCTCACCGACATCGTGGCGCAGCTTCCGCCCATCTTCGAGCGCTTCTGGGACAACGAGGCGAACCGCAAGTGTGACGGCTGCAACGCCGTCATGGAGCCGCTCAACTGAGCCGCGACCCGCGCGCACCGACTTCCAGGCTCTACCGTGGCCTCGCCAACGCGCTGACCCTGGGGCGTTTCGCCGCCCCGGTCCCCTTCATCTACCTGATGGTTGAAACCTACCGGGGAGCCTCCGGCTCCCCGGGTGCCGCGCTGTTCGCGCTGTACGCAGTCACTGCGTCTTCCGACCTCGCCGACGGCTACTTCGCCCGCCGCTCCGGCGCCCCGAGCGCGCGCTGGGCCCGTCTCGACGCCTTGGCGGATGTTCTTTTCAACACGACAGCCCTTCTGGCGGCCGCCTGGCTCGGGCTCCTCGGCTACTGGGTGCCCCTGGGCATCGCCGCCCTCGCGGTTCAGTTCCTGTACCGCAACCGCACAGGGCAAGCCGACCCTGGCCCGCAACTCCAGGAGGACCTCCCCGGAAAGGCCGCCGGCGTCATCTACTACCTGCTGGTGGGCGCCGTCGCCCTGGGGATCTGGCTCGATCCTGACCGGCCACCCGTGTGGCTCGATTGGGCCGGAAACGCGGTGTTCGTCTACACGGCGCTGGTCTTCGCACGCAATCTTCGGCGGCCCACACCCTGAGCCATCTTCGGTTCACTCCAGACAAGCGTCACTTGGCACCGATTGTGCGGGAAATACCGGACGCGGAGTGCGCCGTGCGACGCTCTCGGACCTGTTGAACGGCCGCGCCGGGGTTTCGCCAGAGATGGCGCTGCGCGTCGAAAAAGCGTTCGACGTGAGCATGGACCTGCTGCTGCGGATGCAAGCATGGCACGACGCCGCCCGAATGCGAGCCCGCGCGGACGACATCGCCGTACAGCGTTACGAGCCGGCGTGAGCGTCAAGAAGATCCAAATCCGTCCAGATAATGCCGATTGCCTGTCGACTGGCAGATTGAGCGGCCTGAGTCTTGTGGGTCGGGATCGACGAACGGAAACACACTCAACAAGAGTACGCGACCCATTGACAGTCGACCTCTCACGAAGCTTAGCGAGGGCAGGTTAGGAACGAACAGGCAACCGTCCGGCGCGATCTTCGAGGAGTTCGAGTTCCTGTACCATACCCTTCAGTGACTCTAATTCTTTTTGCTCGACATCGCTCCAAAACGTGAGGTTCTTGTCCCACAACCCCCACTTGAGGGAATGAAACCCGTTCCATATAAGCCCAAGCCATGCCGCGTAGTTCAGATTGAGGATGTCATTCGTAACGTAAACCTTACCCGCGTTTACCGCCGCCATTGTTCCATAAGCCATTGCGAGCATCATCCTGAAGCGCGGGTTCATCATCCCCGGTAAGGTATCCACCAGGGCTTCGCCCAATGAGCACGGCGTGTGTTTTGCTTGTTTGACGGCGTACAAGACCCGCATCAACACTTCCATGATCAAGACCGGGATACTCGTCACGATGAAATGGCGGGAGTCGTAGCCCTTGACATACATGTACTCGACTTGCTTCCCCAAGTCCGATGCTCTCGTGGGCAGACCGTCGAACATTCGAAAGAGACCCATGAAGGGGGCGGGTAGCCCCATCCCCCGGTTGCCGCGCGGGGTGGACGCGTTGACGTCAGAAAGCAGATGTCCCAAAAGGCGGCCAAGCAGCCCAAAGAAACCGCTATCAAGAGCCCCCTGGGTCGTCGGATAAATCTTGAGAGCGCCGTTCTCAATGACGGTGCAAGTTCCGCGCCGCATGTCCAAAACGCCAAACAGAAGACCCAGAACCGGGTCATGGGACAACGCCCTCAAGCGGTGGTTCATGGGGTTCAACGTTCCTGATGGTGCCCCGAGTAGTTGGGCCACGGTACTTGAGTCCGCGCCACCAATGGTGTTCAACCTGCCAAGTTCCTTGCTCAGCTCTGGTGTCAGAACGTGGTTGAAGGCCTCCTGCACCACTCGGTTGAAGATGCCGTCCACTCCCTTCGACCAGCTAACCGTCGGGACGCCGGGAGCCCTGACGCACAACAAGTCGAGCATTGCGGCGAACAAGCCACAGCCACCGGCTATGGCGTAGTCCCACCGATCAAGGGCGTAGCGGGCGTTGAACTCCTCGACGTAAGCCGCGATTCGGTTGTCAACGGCAACCCAATCCTCCGCTGTCAGGACGTCTTCAAGGGCTACATGCTCCTGGGAGCTTGGTTTGGCCCCGGTCGGGACCGAGTCCGTCCTCGGCGGAATCCCGTGTCGACTGGTCTCATAGGTGTGAACCGGCTTGTACTCCACAGCTTCAAATTCCTGAGCTAACGCCAGAGCGGACAACCGCTTCTTCATTGCTTGAAGTTCCCGCCCCAAGTCTTCGTGGAGTTGCGCGATGGTGTCAGCCTGCTGTTGCAGGACGGACACATCTCTAATGATTCCCGGATGGTCCCTATGTTCCATCAGTCCCCGTACCCTGACTATCGCGGCGTTCTGAACGAATTCCGATAAACCGCAACATGTCCTTCGACTTCGTTTCACGTGACTGATGCAACTCGTTTTCAAGACTCTCGATGTACGTTCTGAGTACAGCTAACTCATCCCTGTAGTACTCCGCGTTCTCAACCAGTTGCTCCTGAATGTTCTTGAGCTTCTCGATAGCCGTGTTCAGTGCCGCCATATCTTTCGCGCGGCGGCGGCGAGCGACAGCCACATACCCGGCCAGCCCCCCGGCGGCGATGGGCACTGCCAATCCCCCGACCCCCGCCACCATTCCGCCGCCGACAATACCACCAACGGTCGCCAAACCCGAGGTAATACCCGCGGCAGACAGGCCGTTGATGCCTGCAAAGTACAGGGCAGCAAGCGACCCGGCACCGCCGGCACCTGCCGCACCCACGGCTGCCCCACCCTCTCTTGCCGCCTGCAACACGTTCCGCAAACGCGAGGGGAGTTCGCCAATCACGCGCCCAATTTGCTCGCTTATCCTGGCCTTCTCATCCTGACTCGGCCTGGCATCCATTTCGTCCTCCTCCTACCCCCTTGTCCTTAAGGGCGACAACCTCGGCCTTACGGTGGCCAGAGTGCTTGTGTAGCTGCGTTCGGAAATGGGTTCAATGGTTGTCAAGTATCGATGACCGTAGTTGGCCTACAACGCGTCCCGGTCGCCGGCATAAAGCTTGAGCGGCATCAGGCAGGCCGCCGATATGAACACGAAGACTCCCGCAAGCACGAACGCGGAGCCGGCACCGTAGAGATCCGACAGGTACCCGGCGAGGATGGGTGTGGGCAGGACCGCGACTTGGGCGATCACCGTGGTCAGGCCTTGGGACGACGCCTGCACGTTGGCGCCGGCGACGTCCGCGATTACGGCGGTGATCACGTTCATCAAGGTGTAGAAGAAGGTCCCGATGGCGGTGATGACGACGGTCAGAGCCAGCACGGGAGGCGCAACCGCGAGCAGCATGTAGAGAACCCCGAGGACGAGCATCGAGGGGACCAGCACCAACTTCCGGCCGTAGCGGTCGGAGAGATAGCCCAGCGGAGTCTGGGAGAAGATGCCGACGACGTGGAGCAGCATCCAGTATACGCCCAGCAGACTTGCCGAGAGACCCAACTCCTCCACGAGGTAGATTGGCAGAAAGGTCAGGACCACGACGCGGCCCATGGTGAGCAGGCCCCTGGAGGCGGAGATGGCCACGAAGGTGCCATCCTTCAGCAGCGCCATCATTTCGCCGAAGCGTCCAATGCGCGACCGGGGGACCTCATCCTGCCGGAACAGCCCGAGGAGTCCGCGCAGGACCAGGAAGCCGAAGAGGATCCCGGGGACGATCTGCCACCAGAGGATTCCCTCCCACGGCAACGCGGCCAGCAGCACGCCCTGGGCCAAGGGCGACAGGCTGTCGCTCACCGTGGCGCCGGTGCCGTGGACTGAAATCGCCGTGCCGCGGCGCTCCGGGAACTTTGACGTGAGGGTGGCGGCGGCCGTGGGGTGCCACAGGGCGGTGCCGAAGCCGATGAGCACGCTGGCGGCGAACGCGACGCCGAAGCCCCCGCGGCTGCCGAACAACAGATAGGCCAGCCCCATCATGACCAGGGACGAGGCCAGGATCATGTCACGGTAGCGATACAGCGCGTCCCCGAGGATCCCGGCGGGAAGGTTGAGGGTGCCCTGTCCGAACTGACGCGCGGCCCCCAGCGCCCCCGCCTGTACCGCGTTGAGACCGAGCCCGGCCTTGATGAAGGGCAACGCCACCGGGAACAACTGCTGAAACCAGTGGATCACGATGTGTCCGCCGGTCACGACCGTGAGGAGACGGAGCCGTTCGGGGCCCAGGTCGCGCGCGGCGTCGACAAGACGCTGCGCGCGGGAGCGGACGAGCGGACTGGACGGTGAAGGACTTATCGACATGGCGCCACGGGGCTCACCGCTTCCACGGATTCACCAACTCAACGCCCGTGGGTGCAAGATCGGCTTCATTGCGTGTAACGACGGTCAGGCTGTGACTCAGGGCGGTAGCGGCAATCAGCCCGTCCACGACGGGCAGTCTTTGACAACGAACCATCAGTCGGCCCCACATGTCCGCTACGTTCGCGTCAAGCGGCAAAATACGGTCTCCCAGCCACATCGGCAACTCCGCTTCCAGCCAAGCGTTCAGCCGTAGCCGCCGCCGGCCCTTTCCCAGCATCATGATCCCTTTTCGGATCTCGCCCAAGGTCAAGACGCTGACAAACATGGACGTCTTGGGTGTGTCCACGAACCACTGAAGAACCTGCGACGACGGTCGCGATTTCACCAGTTCCGACAGTGCGCAGGTGTCGATCAGAAAGCTCACAGGTCGATATCGCGCGGCAGCGACTTGTCTCGCTCAATCTTGAGGTCCACTCCCACTCGGGAGGACACCCGCAGAAACTCGCGCGTCGAGAGTTCCGGACGCTTCAGGCGGTCATAGTCGTCCGCGGACAATACCACGGCGGTGCGTCGCCCGCGCACGGTGATGGTCTGCGGACCTGATTCCGCGGCATCACGTACCAGCTCGCTGAAACGCGCCTTCGCTTCCTGTACTTGCCAGACTTGACTCATGGTTTCCTCCTGACCATGCTGACCAGATAACATGCCACGTGCCAAACCTCAACTTTTCGTGTCCGTGGGTCTTCTTGAGAAGAGGTCCGCGTACACCCGCGGCAGGAAAATCAGGCCGAAGGAGCCGTTGGCGAGCATGAACGTGAGGTGGGCGGCGAGGCTGTAGGCGAGGAGGTCCGCCTCGGCGGCGTAGCCGCCGAAGAAGAAGATCCAGGCGGCCTGCGAGGTGCCGAGGTGGGCCACGGTGACAGGCAGCGCGGCCACCAGGTAGACGATGGGCAGGAAGGCCAGCAGCGGCAGCACGGGGATCTCGATGCCGAAGAACGTGAGCGCCCGGGCATGGACCAGCAGTGACAGGAAGAACACGGAGCCCTTGAGGACGAGGATGGCCAGGGCCTGAGGTAAACGCACCCGGCGGAACGTGGACAGGAGTACGTTGCCGCCGAAGCGCCGTCCCAGCGCGCCGAACCGGCCGCGCGCGGTGCCCACGACCACGATCCAGAGCAGCGTCAGCACGGCCGGCAGGACGAAAAACACTGCCGGCGTCCCGCCCGGGAAAGCGGCCGAGCCCACCGTGGCAAAGAAGAAGAGGTTGGTGGCCTCCAGCAGGATGAGCAGCACCACGGTGCTGGTGATCTCGCCCAGGGGCGTGCGGAAGCGGCGGTTCAGGTAGAGCGCCAGCGCGGCCTGGGCGAGTTGCGTGTTGATGATGGCGACGACGTAGGTGGATGCGCGCACCGGCAACAGCTCCCGGTAGCGGATGGGTCCGTGAAACCAGCGGATCAAGGCCGTGAGCACCGCCGAGTCCGCCAGAAAGAAACACAGCGAGAACGAGCCCATGACGGCGAAGAACGGCAGCAGGCGCGCGCCGGAAACGGCCTGCCAGAAGGCCTCGAAGGGAATGCGCCAGAAGATGACGCCGAAGATGACAATCGTCAGCGCAACCGGCACGAGGCGGGCCAAGAGGCTCTGTTCCTTCGGCGGAGCCGTTGCTTCCTGCGTCGTTGTATCGTTCACGTTCCTTGTCCGTGGTCGGTTGCGTGCCCGTGAGTCCGTACCGACAGTTCATCCAGCAGATCGTCCACCGGGGTCAACGGAAACGGCAGGAGCGCGCGCGTCTCCGTGGCATCCCCGAGATGTTCGTTGAACAGCGTGTCGAAGAGGGTCCGGTTCCAGCCCCACCCCAGCCGTCCGCCCACGACGGCGGTTGCCTCCGCCAGCCAGCCGGGCACACCCAACACCAGCGGACTCCGGTTCATGCGCGTCGCGGCCCGGCGCAACAGCTCGACGTAGGTCAGGGTGTCGGGACCCATCAGGTCCAGCACATGGACAGGCGCGGTCTCCACCGTGAGCGCCCACTGGATGGCGCGGGTCACGTCCGCCAGAGCCACCGGCTGGATGCGCACCCTGCCGCCGCGCACCAGCGGCGCCACGCGCTTCGCGGCCAGGTGAAACAGGGTGCGCGTCGACGGCGTTCCCGCGCCCAGCACCATGGGGACACGGAACACCACGGTCTCGAATCCCGCCCGGCGTATGGCCGATTCGGCCAGGGCCTTGGAGCGCAGGTACTCGTTGGGTGAGTTCAACTCCGCGCCCGGCGCGCTCAGGTAGACGAACCTGCGAACGCCGGCGGCTCGGGCGGCGGACACCACGTTTCGGGTGGTCGCGGTGTTCGCATCGTGGAGCCGCTCGCCACGCCGAGGCTGAAGTGCTCCGGCCAAGTGTGCGACGGCGGCGGAGCCCTGAACCGCGTCCGACAACGATTCCGGTTTACCGTAGTCGACCTGCCGGACTTCCACCGGGAAACCGTCGAGGACGGCGGCCTGGGTGGGTCCCCTCACCAGCGCGCGCACACGTTGTCTCGGTGGCAGGGTGGTTCTCGCCAGAAGACGGATAAGCGCGACGCCCACGACGCCGTTGGCCCCGGTGATTACGATATCGATGGCAGGACTCCCCCATCACCCCCGTATTCCCGCGTTCCAGGCTGTGTCAAAATTCATAAGGCAACTACGTAACAGAACGTCATTCCCGCGAAAGCTTGCCCTCGACCCCGATCGGGGGCGAGGGCCAGCTTTCGCGGGGATGAGGGGTCGGGGGGTTGGCGGGAATTCTTTTCCGGGCGCGCGTTTGGCATAGCTTGGCTCTGCGGACATACGC
>JAPOPM010000057.1 GCA_026712905.1 Deltaproteobacteria bacterium | reverse complement strand
GCTCGTGCGTACCGCGATCATCGCCCTGTGGATACTCGGGATCATCGTGGGCACGTGGCTCCTGGGTCAGATGATCGCCCTGCCGCTGTTCGTTTTCCTGTATCTGAAGGTGGGCTCCGGCGAGAGTTGGCCCATCTCCGTAGGCCTCACCGTATGCATCATCGCCTTCCTCTACGGCGTGTTCGACCAGGTGATCCACGCGTCGTGGTACGAGGGAGAACTGTGGCGTGCCCTGGGCATCGAGATGTTCTAGGATCGCGACACCAGCAGCGAAAACTTTCCGGAAAGAACTGGAGACATGACCACCGAAGCCACCGAGAGAACCACCATCCGTCCGGCCGCCGACCTGCTGCACGCCAAGAGCGTTGCCATCGTCGGCGCCTCGCCCAAGGGCAATTGGCCGAACCTGCTCTTCCACAGCCTCAAGGCCGCGGAGTTCCCCGGCAAGGTCTTTCTGATCAACCCCAACTACGAGGAGTTGTGGGACGCGCCGTGCTACCCGAGCCTGGAAGCGTTGCCGGAGCCCGCCGAGCACCTGCTGATGCTGGTGCCGAGCCGGGCGGTGATCCCGACCCTCAAGCAGGCGGTGCCCTTGGGAGCCAAGGCCGCCACCATCTACAGCGCGGGCTTCGGCGAAGGCACCGATCCCAAGAGCCACGAGCGCGGGCGCGAGCTGGCCGAGTTCTGCGAGGAGAGCGGCATCGTCTGCTGCGGCCCCAACTGCATGGGCGCGGCGTCGGTGAACCAGCGCATGATGACCTACGCGCAGCGCCAGCCGCTGCTCAAGCCCGGTCCCGTGGCTGCGGTGTTCCAGAGCGGCGGCTCCCTGGGCAACTGGATGAAGGGGGCGGCGGAACGCGGCATCGGCTTCAGCTACGCCATCTCCAGCGGCAACGAGGTGAGCCTGGACGTGGTCGACTACATGTCGTTCCTCATCGACAACGACGAGACCAGGATCATCGTGCTCATGGTGGAGGGCATCCGCCGTCCGAACATGTTCCTGGAAATGGCCGCCCGGGCGCTGGAAGCCGACAAACCCGTCATCGTGGTGAAGCTGGGCCGTTCGGAGATGGGCAAGCGGCAGGCCATCTCGCACACGGGTTCGCTGGCGGGGGACGACGAGGTCTTCTCGGCGGCGTGCGACCGTTACGGCATGGTGCGCTGCCACAGCCTGGAGGACCTCACGGAGATGACCCTGGCGTTCCTGCCGGGCCGGCGCCCTCGGGGCGGGCGCGCCGCCATCGTGGTCAACTCCGGCGGCATGAAGGGCATCCTGCTGGACCACATCGAGGAGGTGGGCATCGAGTTGGCCGCCCTGAGCGATGCGTCCAACCAGGCGCTGCGCCCGCTCATCCCCGACGACTTGATGGTGGAGAACCCGCTGGAGTGCGGCGTGGCCGGGTTCGGCAACGAGAACACCTTCGCCGAGATCGTGCGCATTCATGCGGAGGACGACGGTGTGGACCTGCTCGCCATCCACGGCGAGCTGCCGCGCTTCGGCGAGACGCGCAACCCGGACCTGCTGAAGAACATCTCCCGGAGCATCGACAAGCCCATCGTGGCACACGCGCGCTCCACCTACAGCCTCATGGACGAGAGCCGCGCCTTCCAGGAAGCCTCGGAAGTGCCGCATTTGCAGGGCATCAAGGCCACGCTGCGGTCGCTCAACGGCCTCGGCGCCTACGGCCAGCGCCGGCGTCTGGGAATACCGGCGATGCCTCCCGCCGACGGCAAGGCGGCGGATCTGGAGGGGCCGGTGTGGCACCAACGTTTGGCCGCCCACGGTCTGACGCCGCCGCGGGAAGCCGTGGTGGATACCCCGGCCGAAGCCGCGGCCCAGGCCGGCGCGATGGGCTTTCCGGTGGTGTTGAAGCTCGAGTCGCCCGAGGTGGTGCACAAGACCGAGGTGGGCGGCGTAGTGCTGGGGCTCGATTCGGCGGAACGGGTGGAGCAGGCGGGCGCGGAGCTGCTGGCCAAGGGGCCGGCGGGATCGAAGCTACTGGTGCAGGAGATGGTCGGCGGCACCGAGGTCATTCTTGGGGCGCGGGTGGACCCGCAGTTCGGCCCCTTCGTCATGGTGGGCCTGGGCGGGACCTTCGTCGAGGTGCTGAAGGACGTGGCGCTGCGTCTCATCCCGGTCACCACCGAGGACGCGCGGGCCATGCTCCGTCAGCTCAAGGGTTACAAGATTCTCGAAGGCGTACGCGGGCAGGGTCCCCGCGACGTCGACGCGCTGGTCCGGGCCATCACCGGACTGTCCGGACTGTTCGCCGCGCACCGGGGGCACCTCAGCGACCTGGAGATCAATCCGCTGATGGTGAAGGAGGCGGGCGCGGGAGTGGCGGCGGTGGACGTGCGTATCGTCCGTAATTCACAGTAGCGGCTCCGTCCGGCGCTCGGTATCCGCGGGGTGCCGGCGGCGTCCATTCGTTTCAACAGAGGCAGGAAGGTAGCGAGGGAAAATCGCGCCCGGCCGAAGGCTGGTGCGTGCACAGGCGGGGTGCCCCCGTCACGGAATGCCATGACCCTTCTCGAAAAGCTCGCGGTGGTGTTGATGGCGGGTTCGTGGGTGATCAGCGCCACGATCCTGCTGCTGCCCTTCGTCGACACGGAGCACAACCGGCTCGCACTCGCGGCCGGCACCTACTTCGTGAGCCAGGTAGTCTTCTGGGTCGGTTGCGCCATCGGCGGGCGCGTGCTGGTGCGTCGCTATCACGAGCGCTTCCCGTGGCTCGACTGGCCCTGGCGGCTCAAGAGAAGGGCCGAATGATGCTGCTAGTGTCCTGCGTCACAAATAGCTTGATGAAACCGCGAGGGCATTTTTGTCGTCGGCAAGGCGCGATGACGAGCAGTGGCGGGCACCACGCGAGGAAGAGCAACGCAGCCGACGGCGAAAAGGACCCGCGGATTCGTCAAGCTATTTGTGACGCAGGACGCTAGGTTCGGCGGAAGCAGCGCGCGTGTTCAGCTCTCGAAGTCCGGGTATCCCACCGCGGCGGCTTTTTCCTTGTAGTCCTTGACCAGCTCTTCCCGGTCCACCTCGTGGCGCCAGATGGCTTCGGTGAAGCTCCACAGCAGGAACGGGTGCGCGCCCATGGCATACAGGCTGCCGTAGTCGCGCCGCTCCAGGGCGCGCCGTTCCTCGGCCGTGAACTTCAGGCGTTCGCCCTTCTCCCACCGGGCGACGAAGCCCGGCGGGTTCTCCACGTAGGCTTCTTCCGCGGCCTCGTTCATGTTGACCACGTGCATGAACTTGTTCACCAGGTACTTGCTCACAGGCCCGCTCCCTCTTCCTTTTGCTCCCAGGCAAAGAACGGCACCGCCGGGAACCCCGCGTCCAGTCCCTCGGCGTGCGTCGGGGCCGCCCCACTGGCCACGCCCATGGCCATGAGGAAGTTCAGGAAACCCATGGTCATGTTGCCCGAGGGGACCATCTGCTCCAGGTTGCAGTCGCGCGCGGCCGCGTCGATGTCGCCGGTGGTGATCCAGCCCACGGCGCGGGAGTCGAAGTCCGCGTCCATCAGGCGCCGCTCGAACTGTTTGGGGCCGCCGACCTCCAGCGACAGGTGGCCGCTCACCAAAACGCCGATGCGCTTGCCGTCGGGCATGCTGTCGATGACCGAGCGGATGGCCTGCCCCACCTCGTAGAAACGCCGGGCGGTGGGCAGCGGCGGAGCGATGCAGTTGGTCAGGATGGGGACGATGGGGATGTCCATTTCCGGCCTGACGAACATCATCGGGACCACGATGGAGTGGTCCACCGTCAACTCGCTGGAATAGGCGAAGTCCACGCCGCGCTCGTAGGCGCCCTCCAGGAGCCGGTTGCACAACTCCAGGTCGCCGGCCAGGTCGCACTCCGGCAGGCCGAATTCCCGCACCTCGTCGTAGAAAGTGCCGTGGAAGCGGTCCATCTTGCCGATCATGAAGGCCGGCATGTTGTCCATGAAGAACTGGTGCAGGTGGTCGTTGCCGATGGTGATGAGCACGTCCGGCTTGTGTTGCGCCAGCTTCGCGCGCATCATCGCGATCCGCTCCTGAACCTTGGCCGCCCCCGGCGGCTGCTGCGCCTGCTTGAACAGCCGCGGCATGAAGGGGTTGTGCGTGATGCCGAGCATGGTGACGAGTTGCGCCATGGAGTCCCGTCCTCTCGTTTGGGGAACGCTGAAGAAACCGTAGATACAGCAAACTAACAGCCTGTTCCGCATGTGGCAATTTGTCCCGGTGCCCGCGCCGGAGGGCACCAGCGCCCCGAATCGTCATTCCCGCTTCCCAGGCTGTGTAAAACCGTCGCCGGGACAAGAATTGGCGCCAACCCCCCGAATCGTCATTCCCGCGCAAGCTTGCCCTCGACCCCGATCGGGGGCGGGAATCCAGGGGCGGGGAGGGGTATCACCCCAGGGTGGGGTCCAGCACGATCTTGCCGACGATCCCGCCGCGTTCCAGCAACTCGTGCGCTTCCTTCACGCGCTCCAGCGGCATGGTGCGGTCGATGATGGCGCGGACCGCCCCTTGGCCGGCCAGCGCAAGGGCCAGTTCCACGTCCTTGCGGGTGGCGCCGGGCTGTCCGATGATGCGGATGCGCTTGAGGTAGAGCCGCTTGACGTCGAGCGGCACGGTGCCGCCGCCGTGGGCGCCCGCGGTCACCAGACGGCCGGCGAAGGCGAGGCTGTTGAAGGCCCCGGGCCAGAGCGTCGGGTCGGCGATGTTCTCGAACAGCACGTCGACGCCATGGCCGCCGGTGATGCGGAGAACCTCCTGCTCCAGGTCCTGCTCCCGGTAATTGACGGCGAACCCGGCGCCGTAGCCCATGGCCGCCTCGGCCCTGGAATCGGCGCCGGCGGCCGCGATGACACGGGCGCCCTGGTGCCGGGCGATCTGCACGCCGCAACTGCCCAGAGCCCCCGCGGCTCCCATGATCAGAACCCATTCGTCCTGTTCGAGCATCGCGTGGTTGAGCAGCAGGTTGATGGCCGTGGGAAAGTGGCGCGTGACCACCGAGGCTTCACCGAAAGACAGGTTGTCCGGAATGGGGAAGACGTTCTCCGCCGGCACGGTCACGTACTCCGCGTACCCGCCCCAGCGGTCGAGCCCCAGGTGCTTGCTTCGGGGGCACGAGTCTTCCCGGCCCATGAGACAGAAGCGGCACTCGCCGCAGCGGATGGAAGCCACCACCGCGACCCGCTCGCCGGCGCACGGGGACGCCACCCCGTCGCCGGCGGCCACCACCACACCCGCGGGGTCGGTGCCCAGCACCACCGGAAACCGCAGGTCGGTGCGGTACAGGCCCTGCCGCACCGCGATGTCCAGCGTCTGATTGACCGAAACCGAGTGGACCTTGATCAGCACCTCTCCGGCCTCGGGGGAGGGGACGGGAAGCTGCTCCATCCGCATCACGTCGACGTCGCCGAACTCCCTCACGACGACGGCTTTCATGGTGGGCTGCATGTGTGGGGGTCCCCTCGAACGTCTTGTCCCCGCACCGGGGGTGTACTATTCTCGCGCCCGGATCGAGCGTCCGTGAAAGTCTACACCAGACCGACGCGGTCACCAAACTTTAACCTTCTCGGCCTACCGAACGTCATCTTGGGGGAGTACGACCGAGACACCGGAGAACGTGCATGGGATCCGGGCGCATCGAGTTCAGGAACGTCCACCGGCGTTACGGTGCCGCCACCGCGCTCAACGGGGTTTCGCTGACCATTGCCGAGGGCACCCTCGCGACGCTCCTTGGGCCGTCCGGTTGCGGCAAGTCCACCACGCTCCGCATCATCGCCGGACTCGAGCGGCAGACGTCCGGCGAGGTGCTCATCGACGGACGCGAGGTGACAGGCCTGGCCGCGGCGGAACGGAATATTGCCATGGTGTTTCAGTCCTACGCGCTTTATCCGCACATGACCGTTCGCCAGAACATCACGCTTCCGCTCGCGATGCGGAACATGAGCTTCTGGCAGCGCCTGCCGGTGCTGGACCGTGTGCTGGCTTCCTCCCGGCGCCTTGCGGCCGCCCACCGGGACAAGGTGCGTGAAGTCGCGGCCCTGCTGGATATCCAGACTCTGCTCGAGCGCAAGCCCGGCCAACTCTCCGGCGGCCAGCAACAGCGCGCCGCGGTGGCCCGGGCGCTGGTGCGCGATCCCGTCGCATTCCTGCTGGACGAGCCTCTTTCCAATCTCGACGTCAAGTTGCGTCTCCAGATGCGCGGCGAGTTGGTGGACCTCCACAAGCGCACCGGCCGTACGTTCGTGTACGTCACCCACGACCAGGCCGAGGCCATGAGCATGTCCGATCAGATTGCCGTGATGCTGGACGGACGCATCGTCCAGTCGGGAACGCCGCGGGAGATCTACGAGCGTCCGGCGACCCGGGACATCGCGGCCTTCGTCGGCGACCATCCCTTGAATCTGGTGGAGGTCGCGACGCGTTCCGAAGAGCTGCCGCCGCCGTTCGCATCCTTCGCCCTCGACGCTCGCCCGGAGAGCGAAAGGATACTCATCGGGCTGCGTCCGGAGGCGCTGTTCCCGTCCGCGGACGGCCTCATCGCCGGGAAGGTGGTACGGCTGGAGTACCTCGGTTCGAGCGCGGTCGCGACCGTGGCCGTCTCCGGCGGCGAAACCATGCGCGCCATTCTTCCGGCCCACTCGTTGTGGCGCCAGCCGGGTGAAGAGACCCGTCTTGCCTTCAACCCGGATCAGGCGCACCTTTTCGACGCGTCGACGGGGGCGCGGCTGGCGATCCGCCTCGTGCCGCGGTTGCCCCAGGAACGGCCCGAGGCGGCACCGGCATGATGACACGCCGCCTTCCCAACGCGCTGCGCGAAGCGCTTGCCAACGCGTGGCTGGTGGGCCCCGCCACCGTGGCGATGCTCGTGCTGATCTTCGGACCCGTGTTCGCCGTGGCCGTGCTGTCTTTCACCGACTACCAGCTCGGTGCCCAGAGCTTCGCCTGGATCGGACTCGAGAACTACAGCGTCCTTTTTACCGACCCCATCGGCCGGCGCGCCGTGGTCAACACGCTGATCTACGTGGCCATCGTCATGCCGGCGTCGATGCTCCTCGCCTTGCTGGTGGCCCTTGGCGTCCACCGGGTGGCGAGCTGGAATGCGACCCTCGCGGGAGTCCTGCGCACGGCCTACTTCATGCCGGTGGCCGGGACGCTCGTGGCCATGGCGACGGTGTGGCAGATGCTGATGCACCCGAACGTCGGCCTCCTGAATCAGCTCTTGGGGCTGATGGGATGGCCCGGCCAGGAGTGGCTCTCGGACCGCGGCATCGTCCTCTATTCGCTGGCGGTGATCGGCATCTGGGAAACGGTGGGCTACAACATGGTCCTCTTCCTCGCCGGTCTGGCCGCGATCCCCGAACACTTGTACGCGGCCGCGGAGATCGACGGCGTGCGCCCGGGCTGGGATCGGTTCTGGACCATCACGTGGCCTCTCCTCGGCCCCACCACGCTCTTCGTCATCGTGGTCACGGCGGCGCGTGCGTTCCGCGTCTTCGAGACGGTCGCCACGCTGACGCGCGGCGGGCCGGGCTTCGCCAGCGATACACTGGTCTACGCCATGTACCGGGAGGGTTTCGTCTACTTCAAGGCCGGATACGCGAGTGCCGTGACCATGGTCTTCTTCGCCTTCGTGCTGACGCTGACACTCGTGCAGTTCGGCTTGCTGGAAAGGCGGGTGCACTACCGATGAGAGCGCGCTTCTCGTTGGGGCAGGCGATCATGTTGGCGTTCCTCGCCGTCGGGGCGGCGCTCGTATTGCTGCCGTTCGTGTGGATGCTCTCGCTCTCCATCAAGCCCCCGGCGGAGATCTTCGCCCCCGGCATCGATCTCGTCCCCAGCCGCATCGAGTGGCGCAATTACCTGAAGGCGTTCGCCGAGGTCCCGCTGTTCCGGTTTCTGTTCAACGGCGTGGTGGTGTGCGCCGGCATCCTGTTCTTTCAGATTCTCATCGCCGTGCCCTGCGCCTACGCCCTGGCCCATCGGCGGTTCAGCCTTCGCTGGTTGCTCTTCGGCTTGGTGCTGGCTGGTCTGTTGGTGCCCTACCACGTGACGGCGATCCCGGTTTTCCTGGGTTTCGCACAACTCGATCTGCTGGATACGTACACGGCGCTGATCCTTCCGTTCGTCGCTTCGGTGTTCGGCATCTTTCTCTTCCGGCAGTTCTTCGCCACGGTTCCCGCCAGCATCATCGACGCGGCGCGCATCGACGGATTGAGCGAGACGGCCATCGTGTGGCGCATCGCGTTCCCCAACGCTTGGCCGGCGGTGAGCGCCTTCGCCATTTTCTCCGTGGTCGCCCATTGGAACGACCTCTTCTGGCCGCTGATCGCGATCAGCGACCCGAACCTCGCGACACCGCCGCGAGGCATCCTGTTTTTTCGCGACGAGGAGGCGGGCTCGGACTTCGGCCCGCTGATGGCGGCGGCGACGGTGGTCACCGCGCCCCTGGTGATCGCGTTTCTGGTCGCCCAGCGGAAGTTCGTCCAAGGCATTACCATGAGCGGACTCAAGGGATGACGCGCATTCGCGTCGCACGAGCAACAGAGGCGCCGTCCGGACCCGGACGGCATGGAACAGGAAAGGAGTTTCCGATGAGAAGGATCGTTTTCGCAATGATGCTGGCGTGCTTCCTGGCCACAGGTTCGGCCACGGCCGCGGACGTGACGCTGACCCTGCACTATGCCCACCCGAATCTGTGGGCGAAGGTGCAGGAGAAGGTCGCCGATGCGTTCATGAAGGCGAACCCGGACGTGAAGCTCGAGATCCAGGCGCCCGCGGAGAACTATGCGGCGGGCGTTCAGCGCCTGCTCCGGGAATCGGTGGCCAAAAAGCTGCCCGACGTGGCGTTCCTCGGCTTGAATCGCTGGCGCATCCTGCAGGCGCGCGGTTTGGCGGTGGAGCTGGACCCCTTCATCGGCGACGCCGCCAAGTTCGAGGCAGCGGGTTACACCCCGGCCTTGCGTTCTCTCGGCCAGTACCAAGGCAAGCAGTACGCCATCGCGGCCTCCGCTTCGACGCTGGTGATCTACGTCAACCCGGAACTGGTCTCCAAGGCCGGGGGCTCCGTGGACGACTTCCCGCGCGATTTCGACGGCTTGATCGCTCTGGCCGCCAAGATCAGCGCACTCGGCGACAACATCGACGGCGTGTGGGTGTCGGCGCATGACTGGCGTTTCCAGAGCATGCTGGGATCCTATGGTGGCCGGCCCATGAACGAGGATGAGAGCGACATCACCTTCGACAGCGAGGCGGGGATCATGGCCGGAAAGCTCTACTCGCGTTTCGGCAAGGAAGCCGGCATGAAGACCTACGGCGGCAAGGCCGCGCGTCAGGCCTTTGCGGCGGGCACTCTCGGGATCTACATCGACAGCTCGTCCTACCTGACGCGGGTCGTCGCCGGGGCCGGGGAGCGATTCCAGGTGAGTTTGCTCCCGCTCGTCGTGGCCGCGAAGGACAAATCCACCGTGTATTTCCCCACGGGAGGCTCCGCCATCGTCATGCTGACACGGGATCCCAAGAAGCAGGCGGCCGCGTGGAGATACATCCAGTTCGCCACCGGGCCGGAAGGCGCCAAGATTGTGGTGGAGAACACCGGATACGCGCCCACCAACGAGATCGTGCTCAAGGATAAGAGCTATCTCGGTGATTTCTACGCGCGTAACGAGAACTCGCGGCGGGCCCACGCCCAGGTGGCGGCCTATTCGGGTCCCTGGTACGCGTATCCCGGCGCCGAGGGGGTGGCGGTCACCGACCTGATCGGCGCCGCGCTCGTCGACGTCATCGAAGGCGCGGATGCCGAGGCAACGGTCAAGAAACTCGCCGCGGACGTACGCTCCAAGCTCAAGATGAAGAAGTAGCGCGGGCGGTCGGCCTGACGGAACGGGGTCCAGCGCAATGGACCCCGTTCCCCGGGCAGACCCGGACCCCACGGAACCCTCTGCCCGGGTCGGAACGTGATGCTTCGTGGTGTCTCCGGCACCTGCCGCTTGTCGGGTTGACCGGAAGATTCACGCCGTAGTATCCCCGCACTTCATGAGCACGCGAAGCGGAACCATAGAGAACATTCTGGCGGCGTTGGGATCGGCCGAACTGTTGCTGAAGATGGACTGGGAGGGCTGGCTGGCCATGCCCGCCCCCTATCCCGAGATCGGGTTCACGAGCCGCGAGGTGACGGCGCGCTACGAGCGCAACGGCTACGAGTGGGACATCCACGGCACGCTTTACACGCCGGAGCGGGAGGCGGACCCCGGCCGGGCCGTCGTCGTCTTTCACGGGGGCGCGGGCAGCGAACGCATCATGGACACGACCCCGGACGGCCGCCCGGGACTGGCGCGGGTGCTGGCGTCCCAGGGGTTCGTAACCCTGGCCATGACCTATCCGGGGCACTACCCGCCGGGCGGGGTGTGGACCGAACCCGTGCCCGAGCGCATGCCGATCTACCTGCTCGACCGGGAGCTCCCCGTGAAGGAGATCCTGGACCGGAACCTCAAGTGCACGTTCAACACCATCCTGCAGGGCGCCGGGCAGCTCACCGACACGCACCTGCCGGGACGCGACGTGCTCGCCTTCGGTCATTCCACCGGCGGTCCCATGGCCGCGCACCTGCACCGCTTCGTGCGCAGCGCCCGCGTCACCGGCCTGCTGGGCTTCGGTTCCGGCGGTCCGGACGGCTGGCGCAAGGAATGGCGCGAGCGCACCGGCGCCGAGGAGTACAATGAGGTCCCGGTGGAGCAGATCTCGCGGCGCTCGCCCGAGAGCTTTCGCGCCGCGCGCTACGAAGACCCGGAGGATCTCACGCCCTGGGGCGGCCCCGAGGAGTACATGGCCTGGGCCAACCCTGCGCGTTCCCAGATGAAGACCAGCCTGTGCGACAACCAGCACAATGCGGCCATGGGGATACTCGACCGCTACGTGGAGCTGACGGGCCTGCCGCGGGAGGAGTACTACGATCACCTCCAGGACCCCGACCCGGCGTGGCTCAAGGACACCGGCGTGCTGCTGGTGGTGGGCGAGAACGACCGGGGCCACTGGATCCGCGGAGACCGCCTGGAAGACAAGCGCGAGATGTTCATGGGCGCACGGTACGCCGCGGCCGCCCGCGGTTGTCACGTGGTCCTCATCCCACGCTACGGCCACGTGGGCTACGCGGAGCTTCACAACGAGAAGATCGCCCACCTGTGGCTGTGGGCTGCCAGGGAGGGGTTCTTCGACGGGTAAGGGCGTCCGTTCTCCGCGGCCCCGGCGCACCCGGAAGCCTTACCCCGTGAGCTTGCGGTGCAGCCACTCCACCAGCACGTTGAGCGCCGGCTCGTTGGACTTGCCCGGCACCCGGCCCATGTGTCCCCCGTCGGGAATGATGAACACATCCTTGGGGTCGCCGTGCTCCAGCAGCATGTAGAAGTCGTCGATGGGATGCTGGTCGTCGAGCTTGCCGTTGATGAGCAGCAGCGGCGCGCACGGCTGGTCGATGAGACCCTGCGTGACCAGGGAGAGCGTCGGCGCCCGTCGCAGGATCTCGTCGAGATCGCGGGTGCGGAAGATGTACCCGCGCGCGTCCAGCAGACTGGCCGGTCCCATGAGATACTGCTCCGCCCGTGTGGTCAGGGCCGGCCGCAGCCACTCTTCCTGGAAGGTCAGGTGCACGCCGCCGCCCCAGTCCACCGCGCCCTTCAACCGTTTCGCTTCCACGTGGGCGACCTTGGCCGCCCAGTACCCGCCGAAGCTCCCGCCCATGGCGCCGAGGCGTGACCCGTCCACGTCCGGCCGTGTTTCCAGGTAGTCCAGAGCGGCGGAGAAGGTGCGTTCCGCCTTGAGGTCGGACGCGAGCAGGGGGCTTTCCCCCACGCCCGGCATGTCGATCGTCATGGTGGCGAGCCCCAGCCGGTGGAACGCCTCGCTGGGCCGGCGCCTGTCCTCCTTCCAGCCGTCGACCCCGCCCCAGTGGAGCACCACCGGCGGCCGGTCGGCGCCGCGGGGTATCTGCAGGTAGCAGACGAGCGACTTCCCTTCGAAGGGGATCTCCACCCGTTCCAACGGCGGGTCCATGTGCGGCGCGGCCTTCAGGAAGTTCCGCAACGACGCCTCGTAGCACGCTTGCTTGCCGGGAGTCGAGGCCACCGGATAGCGGCCGATGCGATAGTAGTCGTACGCGAGATAGTAGGATTCGCCGCATGGTGCACCGTTCTTCTCCTGTTCCTCGCCCAGCGCCTCGTAGCGCGCGCCCATGCGCCCCCACGCCTCCGCCCAGTGGTCGTCCTCGGTGGATTCGAGCCATCCCACCACTTCCGCGGCGTCCTCCGGCTTGACCCATTCGAAAGGGTTGGCGCCGCCGGCGCGGCGCAGGATCTCCGGCTTCAACTCTTCGAGAGAACGCATTTTCGATTCCATGATGGCCTCCGTTGGAATGACTCAACCAGTCGGATCAGGTTCACACGTCTATGAGAAACGCCCGTGTCGGTCAACGGCACGGCCGTCCCGAGCGGCCCGGGAGAGCATGCGGAAACGGTGTTGAAAGGGCCCCTTTCGGCACCAAACGTTTCCCGTGTGACACTTATCGAGTCCATGTGGTATATATAGTGGTCAGAAGGGGTAGTTTGCCTTATATATAGGGGTGAATCGATCCCCCGCGCCCGGAATCCGTGCATGCACCTTTGGAACCCTATGGAAGGCAATAGACGAGCCAACCCTTCATCAACGCTCCTGGGTTCCGCCCACCCTTCAACGTGTCACGGCGGCGCACGGCGCCCCGTTTGTTCGCGAATCACGACAAATCACTCCATCCCGTTCGTCGATCTGAAACCCTGGCAGGGCCGAGCCTTGCGCCTTCTGCGTCTCGGCCTCCTCGCAACGGCGCTGTGGGTCTTTGCTTGCGCCACCGCTACGTCACAGGTGCAAGCCCAGACGTGGGATGGGACCGTCGAGGTGTCGACCAGTACGTTGAAGTTCGAGAAGGGCAAAACCGTTACCTACTCCCTGAGGTTGACCGAGCAACCGACCGCTGACGGATGGTGGGTCCGGATATTCGTCAATGGTGCGGTCCGCGCCGGCGGCGAATACGACGCGGACGGCGACGGAGACATCGACATCAGTTGGATACCGTCGATCGGCTGGGAGTTCACGCAGCAAAACTGGGACCAATGGAAGAAGGTCTCGGTTTACGTGGATGAAGTACCGGATACGCCTGTCAGGATCACCCACGAAGTGTGGGACCACAACGCGGAATGCCCCATACACAACGTGGGGGTGGTGACGGGCAACTCCGGAGCGGGAACGGGCAGGACCGACAACACGGACAACACTGACACGACGGACAACACGGATAACACGGATAACACGGACAACACCGACAACACCGACAACACCGATCAAGATACATTGCCGGAGGTATCGGTCGATGATGGACGTGTAGACGAGGGCGGAACGGTGGAATTGGCGGTGACGCTGAGCAAGGCGAGCGACGATGTCGTGACCGTGTCGTATCGGACGGTGGACGGTACGGCGAATGCGGCGTCGGACTATACGGCGACGTCCGAGACGCTGACCTTCGAGGCAGGGACGACGCAGCGGATAATCGAGGTGCAGACCACCCAGGACGAGGTGGTGGAGTCGGACGAAGAGTTCACGGTGGAGTTGAGTGGGCCGAATGGGGCGACGCTGGGCGACGCCACGGGGACGGCGACGATCATCGACGACGACACGGAGACGCCTCCGGTCGAGACCGTGTTGCCGGAGGTATCGATCGAGGACGCGAGGGCGGATGAGGGTGACGTGGTGGAGTTGGCGGTGACGCTGAGCAAGGCGAGCGAGCAGGCGGTGACGGTATCGTATGCGACGGTGGACGGGACGGCGACGGCCGGCCTGGACTACACGGCGGCATCGG
>JAPOPM010000056.1 GCA_026712905.1 Deltaproteobacteria bacterium | reverse complement strand
CGGTAGGAATGCGCATTGCTGCGCACCCCCCGCGCAGGTCCGGACATGGTCGCTAAACCATCCTGCTTCTACCTTGGGTGATTGACGGCGAACCGCTGGTCCGGCCATGGGTGGCGAATGGAAACGCGTGGCCACAAGATTTCGGTCATGCGCTCCAGTCGCTTCCAGTCGAAGCGAGCTCGCTGGGACCGCCGGCGTAGCGCCCGCATCCACAGGCGTTGCAACCTGCGGCGGAACCTACGAACGAACCGGCTCGACCCCGGAACGGCGAAGTAGTTCAGCCAGCCTTGGTAGACCCGCCCGAGCCATTCGCCCACCTCCCAGATGTCGTGGTGCCAGCGCTTGCGGAGCACCTCTTCGATGCGCGCCAAGGTCCTGTTGACCCGTTTGGCGACCGGTTTGCGACCAAGCCTGAGGCGTCCTCGCCGGGTCGTCGCGCAATGATGCGTGAAACCCAGGAAGTCGAATGTCTCCGGCTTGCCCGCCCCGCGCTGGCGTCGCTTCACTGCCGCGAACCGCCCGAACTCCACGAGGCGGGTCTTGTCCGGGTGGAGACTGAGACCGAATCGGGTCAGCCCTCTGTTTCATCCCACGGGGCGGCTCGCCTCCAGACCATGGTCGTTTGTGTATGCGGCGAAGATCGTTCCGCGGGCGCCATCAGGCGCCCGCGTCCTTGCCACAAGGTTCACACCCATCTTCCGCTCCCATGGAGTCGGAGAAGAGGGGACATGAACGCGCAAAGCCATGAAGGGAGCGAAAGCGAGTATGGATGCCATTGAGGCCCGGGGGGTGGTCAACCAGTGGATGCAAGTACCTCAAAGGTCTCTTGGGCGCCGAAGATCATCCGCGTCGTGCCGTCGACCAGAGGAAACAGCCTGAGTGAGTGTTACGCGAAACTGATGCTTGAGCGGTGAAGGGCTTCAATCCGCTGGCCTGCCAACGCCACGGTAGGGATGGGCGGAAACCTCCCGCTCATCGGCCGCTTTCCCGACCGGCCCCGCCAGGACATCACCGCCGCGCGGTCGGTTACTTTCAGGATATCGGTGTTGACGCCAACGGCGGATTCGCGTCCAGAATCCTGGACCAGTCCGGCAATGCTTCCACGCGGCCGGTTTCCGCGTTCCCCGCCCGCGTGGTCGCCCCCGGCGTCGGCACACCCGCACGAATTAACTCGTCGATGCGGTCCGCAACGCGTTGGGCGGCGACGCGAAGTTGCTCCATGGTCCAGTCGGCGGCGTAGCCCTCGGTCACGTCTTGGGGCCTCGCGTGGTTGACCAGCCGCTTGGTCAGGCTCACCGGCAGCATCAGGTCGCGGTTGGCGACGGTGATGAAGCAGTTGCGCAGCGCGTGAAACCAGAACCTCGCCCCGCCCGCCTCGCTGATCCGCGCATTCAGGTAATGAATTCCGTCGTTCATGTGTCCCGACTCGGCACTTCCGGACGGGAACACCCAACCCCGGCTGCGCTCGGGAAAGCGGTCGCGCTCGGCGAAGCGGCGCTGAAGGATAGTCACGAGCTGGCGCGTGACGGGCAGTTCCAACGGCTCGCCGGTCTTGGTCTCCTCGACCCGGAAAGTCATCTCGTCCAGGTCGACGCGCGCCCACTCGAGGCCGGAGACCTCGGCTTTGCGCATGCCCGTGTAAAGACCAAAGCGGAAAGCGTCGCGGGCGACAGGGTTTCGCACCACGGTCTCGATGCCCCGGTGCCAGCGCGGCAACACTTCGGCCGGGGGCTGGATCGTGCGCCGCCGCGGGCGGTGGGGCCGCCCGCCGGCCGCCCGCCACTGGTCCACCGGGTTGTGCAGCCCCTGGATATCGATGCAATGGCGGCGGTAGAGCATACGCAGCATGTTCATTGCGCTATTCGCTTGCGCCCATCCAGCTTCGTTCGTGAGCCGCAGGAAGCACTTCTCCACGTCGCGTCGGTCAATGGTGTCCAACGTACGGTCGATCCACGCGCCAAGACTCCGGTAGACCGTGCAGCGGTAAACCGCGACCGTGCTCTCCTTGCGCTTCGGCCCGGCGGCCAGAAACTCATCGAAGGCCTCGCGCAAGGTTGGAACCGTTCTGCCGAGGGCACGCTCCGTTGCAGGATCATCACCGCCGCCGACACGGCCGAGGGTTTCCTGAGCCAAGCGCCGCGCCTGGTCGGCGGTCACACGTCCATGGCGTCCTATGACCAAGCGCCGGTTGGTGGCCCTGCGCCCACCGGTACCGACACGATAGTTAACGATATAGGCGCGAACGCCGGAGGGTTGGACGCGAAGACCGAAGCCGGTCAACTTGTCGTCCCACGCGATGAAGGGCTTGTCTGCAGGTTTGAGGGACTCGACGTTGCGTTTGTTCAGCGTCACCTTGAGGTTGGCGGTGCGCTTCCCGGTCTGTGTTGACATGGTG
>JAPOPM010000055.1 GCA_026712905.1 Deltaproteobacteria bacterium | reverse complement strand
CCCCATCTCCACCCCCGGCTTCGACAACGGCCCCTACACCACCTGCTCCCACTGGATCACCAAGGACCCGGAGACCGGCATCGGCAACATCGGCAACTACCGGGGCCAGATCAAGTCGAACACCCGCGTGGGCGTGTTCCCCTCCGGCCTCGGCCAGGACATCTACCTCCACTGGAAGAACGCGCAGAAGCGCGGAGAGCCGCTTGAGGCGGCGCTGGTCATCGGCGCACCGCCGGTGGTCTCCTACGTCTCCGTGCAGAAGGTCGACTACGGCGTGGACGAGATGGCCATCGCCGGCGGCTTCGTGGGCGAGCCCATCCGCATGGCCCAGTGCAAGACCGTGGACCTGCAGGTGCCGGCGGAGGCGGAGATCGTCATCGAAGGCCGCCTCAACACCGAGTTCGTGGAGCCCGAGGGGCCCTTCGGCGAGTCCCACGGCTACATGCACCCGCGGCAGTTGAACCCGTTCATGGATGTCACCGCCATCACCCACCGCAAGAACGCCATCTACGTCTCGTGGCTGAGCCAGCTCACCCCGAGTGAATCGTCGGTCATCCGCAAGATCGGCTACGACCGGCTCATGCTGGTGCACCTGCGCGACCACTGCCGCATCACCAGCGTCATCCGGGTGGAGATGCACGAGCCCCTGACCAACACCTACAAGCTCGTCATCGTGCAGATGCGCAAGCCCAAGGAAGCCGAGGTGTGGCGCGCGCTCCACGCCGCGTCGTCCTTCCACCCCGGCGTCGGCAAGATCGTCATCGCCGTGGACGAGGACATCGATCCGTCGGACGAGGCCGCGGTGTTCTGGGCCATGTGCTACCGCATGAAGCCCCAACAGGACGTGCAGATCATCGGCGGCATGGAAAAGGGCCACGCCCCGCCGTTCCTTTACAACGACGATCACAAGGGCACGGACGTGGTGTCGTACCACCTCCCCGCCGACGAATCGGGCATGCTGTGCAACGCCATTCAGAAGGAGCCCTTCCCTCCCGTGTCCCTGCCCAAGCGGGAGTACATGGAGCACGCCCGCGAGCTGTGGGAGGAGCTGATGCTGCCGCCGCTGACTCCCAAGATGCCGTGGTACGGCTATTCCCTGGGCCAGTGGGACGACGAGCTGGACGAGGAAGCCAAGCTCGCCGTGGAGGGCCGCTACTTCGAGACCGGCGAGAAGCTCAAGTCGCGGCGCGTCAAGGCCAGCGACGTGGAAGAGCAGGACCACTAGGAGGCCATGCAGATCAACACCCTTACGCTGTTGCATCCCGGGAACATGGGCGCCACCGTCGGCGCCGCGGTGCGGGGCGCCCGCGTGTTGTGGGTTTCCGAGGGGCGGCGGGAGGAAAGCCGGCGGAGGGCCATCGAGGCCGGGCTTGCCGAGGCGGCGACGCTGGCGGAGGCCGTCCGCGAGAGCGATGCGGTCCTTTCCGTGTGCCCGCCCCACGCCGCCGAGGAGGTGGCTCGGGACGTGGCGGACCTGGGCTTTGCCGGTCTCTACGTCGACGCCAACGCCGTGTCCCGCGAGACGGCGCAACGCGTGGGGGCCGTCGTCGCCAAGGCCGGAGCGCGTTTCGTTGACGGCGGCATCATCGGCCAGCCGGTGCGCACGCCGGGTACCACGCGCCTGTATCTTTCGGGAACCGGCGCGGAGTCGGTCGCGGCGTTGTTCTCCGGGGGTCCGCTCGACGCCAGAGTCATCGACGGCGGGCCGGGGGCGGCCTCCGCGCTCAAGATGACCTACGCGGCCTGGACCAAGGGCAGTGACGCGCTGATCCTGGCCGTCCGTGCCCTGGCGGCCAGTGAAGGAGTGGAAGCGGCGCTCCTGGAGGAATGGGCGGCATCGCAGCCCGCCCTCGGGAACAAGAGCGAACGCGCGGCCGCGGTGGCGGCGCCCAAAGGGTGGCGCTACGTGGGCGAGATGGAAGAGATCGCCGCCAGCTTCGAATCCGCCGGGCTCCCCGCGGGGTTCCACAAGGCCGCCGCCGAACTCTACGAACGGCTGGCGCCGTTCAAGGACCGAACCGATCCGGGACCCGAGGTCAAGGAAGTCGTTGAGGTTCTGGCCACCAGGAGACGGTAGCGTTCACGCGGCCGTCATGACAGGTCCCCCGGTTCCCTCACAGGACGGCGTACAGCGCCCACACCGCGATGACGGTCCAGATGACCATCACCGGCCACAACCGACCGAACCCCTCACCCGCCATTTCCTTGCCGAGCTTGAGGATCGTCCGTGAATAGGGCGCGAGCCCCAGCCCCGCCAGCAGAGACGTGAGCAACATCACCGAGACCACCTCGACTATTTCCATCCGGGTAAAGACAAAGTACCCCACCACCGCGGCGAGCACGGCGTAGACCCAGGTGCACGCACGGGGATAGTCGAGCATGGCTCCGGCGGTGTCCATCCACCACGCGGGTGAGAACAGCAAGGCGGCGAGCTTTACGAGCACGATGACCGCAAAGATGAGCGCCATTACTTCGAGCGCATCCATGGCCTTCCCCCTTCAACTGTCGACTCCAAGCCAAGTCAAGGACGTTGCCGGGGACGCTAGTGTCCTGCGTCACAAATAGCTTGATGAAACCGCGAGGGCATTTTTGTCGTCGGCAAGGCGCGATGACGAGCAGTGGCGGGCACCACGCGAGGAAGAGCAACGCAGCCGACGGCGAAAAGGACCCGCGGATTCATCAAGCTATTTGTGACGCAGGACACTAGCACCGGTCAGGCGCACTGTCAAAGTTCCCGGCCGCGCCGGTGGTGGGTGTACCGGCAACCGGCTATGATGGCTCCATGTCCATGCCGAAGGGAGCCGCCCTCGTGACCGGCGGAGCCAGGCGCATCGGCGCCGCCATCGCCAAGGGGCTGGCGCAACACGGCTACGACGTGGCGCTTCACTATCACACCTCCGCGGAACCGGCCGAACGCACGGCGCGGGACATCGAGGATCTCGGACGCCGGTGCCGGCTGTTCCGTTGCGACCTGAACGACCACGACGACACGACCGCGCTCGTCCCCAGGGTGCGGGAGCAGTTCCCGCGATTGAACGTCCTCGTCAACAACGCCTCCCTCTTCGAACGGGCCACCCTTCGAGACACTGGACACGAGTTGTTCGAGCGCCACTTCAACATCCATTTCAGGGCGCCCTTCTTCCTGACGCAGGCCTTTGCACAGGGCTGCTCCGAGGGGCAGGTCATCAACATCCTCGACACGCGGGTACGCGGCTCCGACCCGCGGCACGCCGCCTATACCCTGTCCAAGAAGGCGCTCCTCGAGCTGACCCGGATGGCCGCGCGCGAACTCGGTCCCGCCATCCGGGTGAACGGCGTGGCACCCGGCATGATCCTGCCGCCGCCGGACGGCGTGGTGGAGGAACTGGAGCGGCGCAGCGCCGGGCTACCCTTGAAACGCATCGGCGACACGGCTAACGTGGTCGCCGCGGTGCTGTTTTTCATCGACAACCCCTTCGTCACCGGCGAGTGCGTCTACGTCGACGGCGGCGAGCACCTGTAACCGCGCACCGCGTCACCGCGCCATGATCCACCGAAACCCTGTCAAGATCACCATCGAGAACCTGCGTGTGCGCGCCATCATCGGCATCAACGACTGGGAGCGCCACACCCGGCAGGACGTGGTCGTGAACGTCGAGCTCGAGCTTCTGCCGGGGACCGCCTTCACGCGCGACGCCATCGATGAGACCGTGGACTACAAGCGGCTCAACAAGCGCATCATCGAGGAGGTGGAGGCCTCGTCCTTCTTCCTCATCGAAAGGCTCTGCGAGCACGTCCTCGGCCTGGTGATGGACGACCCCCGGGTCGGACGCGCGCGCGTGCGCGTGGCCAAGCCGGGCGCGCTCCGTTACACCGATTCCGTGTCCGTCGAATGCTCGGCGGAGAGGACCGGAGCGGAGAGCGCATGAACCACGCCGTCATCGGTGTCGGCTCCAACATCGAGCCCGAGCGCAACGTGCAGGAAGCGCGCCGGCACATCGCCCAGCGGCACGTCGTCGTGGCCGCGTCGCCGTTCGTGCGCACCCGCCCCGTGGGCCGTGTCGACCAGCCGGACTTCACCAACGGCGCGCTGCTGGTGGAGACCGCCGTGGACCGCGAGCGGTTCCGGGCCGACCTGAAGGCCATCGAGGCCTTGCTGGGCCGCCAACGCGGCGAGAACCGCGACGGCCCCCGGACCATCGATCTCGACATCGTCGTGTGGAACGGCGACATCGTCGACCCCGATTTCTACACCCGCGAGTTTCTCCGCCACGCGGTGATGGCGGTGCTTCCGGACCTGGAACCGTGACACCCGAGCGCCCACGCCCCAGACGTCCGCGCGCGGCCCGCGCCGCCGCCATGGCGCTGTCGCTTGCCGGCGTCCTGGCCGCCGCGGACGGATTCGCGAGCCGGTTTACAGTCACGGCGATCCCGGTGGCGCTGGAGCCGGGGAACTCCAGCGTCACCCGGGTCGGCCGGCTCACGTTCCTGAGCGGGTTCGAACTTTCCTCCGACAATAAGCGCTTCGGAGGGCTTTCGGGTTTGACCGTCAGCCCGGACGGCACGCGGCTCCGTGCCGTTTCCGACCGCGGCTACTGGGTCACCGCTGCGCTCACCCACGATTCCGAGGGCCGTGTCGTCGCTCTCGACTCGTGGCGCGACGCAGCCTTGCTGACCCCCGCGGGCAAACGGACGGGCCTCTACGAACACGACGCGGAAGGCCTGGCACGGGACTCGAACGGCTCGTTCCTGGTGTCCTTCGAGGGCAAGCACCGGATCTGGCGCTATCCGGCGCAACCGGGCGCATTCCCCAAGCCGGTGGCGACCCCCCGGGACCTGCGGCGCGCGCCCGTGAACGGCGGGGTCGAGGGCATCGCCGTGCTCTCCGACGGCACTCTCCTGGGCATCACCGAGAAACACGCCAATCGCGACGGGAGTCTGAAGGGCTGGTTCATGAAGGCGCGCACGGCCCACGAGTTCGCCTACCTGCCCGCCGACGGCTACAGCCCCACCGGCGTCGCCGCGACGCCCGGCGGCGACGTGCTGCTGCTCGAACGCAGCTTCGACCTCTTGCGCATGCGCGTGCGCGTCGTGCGCCTGCCGGCGGAGCGCCTGCGGCAGGCCCGGCGGAAACCGGGAACACGGGTGCGCGGGGAGGTGATGGCCGACCTGAAACGTCCCTTGTCGGTGGACAACTTCGAGGGACTGGCACTGCGGCGCGACAACGCCGGGCGCACGCTGCTCTACATGGTCTCCGACGACAACTTCCTGCCGCTCCAGCGGACGCTGCTGCTCCAGTTCCGCGTCATTGATGATTTGTGATTTACGGGCTAGTGTCGTGTCCCGCAAATACATGGCATAATTTGCTGGTCTTTTTCGCCGTCGGCTGCGTTCCTCTTCCTCGCGTGGTGCCCGCCACTGCTCGTCATCGCGCCTTGCCGACGACGAAAAATCCTGCGCAACTTATGCCATGTATTTGCGGGACACGACACTAGGATTTGAATCCCGCGAACACGAATCCATCCCTTGGGGGTACACATGAGCGTTCAGATCGAACAGAAACCGCTGGAGAACCTGAGCCTGGACGAGCTGCGGCGGCTCTTTCACGCCCGGGTCAAGCCCGAGGCCATCGAGCACGTCATGGGCGCGGCGGAGAGCCACTCCACGCTCCAGCGCAACCGCACCGCGCTGGACCGACTGCTTTTCCGCCAGCGCATCTTCCACGACGTTACCGATCCCGACACCTCCATCGAGCTGTTCGGGCACAGGCTGCCCTCGCCGGCGATGATCGGGCCCGTGGGCAGCTTTCGGCTGCTGCGCAAGAACGGCGAGCACGAGGTGGCGGAGGGGGGCGGCCTGTTCGGTACCATGGTGTTCATCAGCGGCGCCACCCAGTCCACGGTGGACCAGTGGGCGGAGGGGATCTCCACGCCGCTGGTCTACATGGCGTACCTCAGCAAGGGACGGGACAAGGTGTTGAGCGCGGTGCGGCGCGCGGACGAGATCGGTTACGCCGCGGTCGGACTCACCATGGACACGCTGCAACCCACCAAGCTCGGAGACCGAGTGCCGCTGTCGTCGGACGGCAAGCCCCGCACCGTTCACGTGTCCTCGCCGGACGACGTCACGTGGCTCAAGAACGAGGTATCGGTCCCGGTGGTGGTGAAGGGGATCATGAACCCGGACGACGCGCGCATCGCCATCGACGCCGGCGCCGACTGTCTGGTGGTGTCGAACCACGGCGGCCGTATCCTCGATTTCAACCGCGCGGCCATCGAGGTGCTGCCGGAGGTGGTGGACGCGGCCGCCGGGCGCGTGCCGGTGCTGCTCGACAGCGGCGCGCGCCGGGGCGGCGACATCGCCAAGGCGCTGGCCCTGGGTGCCAAGGCGGTGCTCCTGGGACGGCCCATCTGCTGGGGCCTGGGCGCCGCCGGCCCCGAAGGGGTGGCGCGGGTGCTGACGATTCTCACCGATGAGCTGAAGCGCGTGATGATCATGACCGGCACCGCCACGATCCAGGACATCACGCCCGCGCTGCTGAGCCTGGATCCCGACAACGTCTGGTTCAGAGGTCTATAGGGAGGTGGACATGAGTGCCGAAGAACGTCTGAAGGAGCTGAACCTGAGCCTGCCGCCCACCCCGCGCCCCATGGCCAACTACGTCAGCGCGGTGCGGACAGGCTCGCTGCTGTACCTCGCCGGACACGGACCCCTGGGTGACGACGGCAAGGCCATCTTCCACGGCAAGCTGGGGCGCGACCTGACCGTGGAACAAGGCTACCAAGCCGCGCGCCAGACGGCGCTCAACACCCTGGTCACCCTCCGGGCGCAGCTCGGCAGCCTCGACCGCGTTCGCCGCATCGTCAAGGTGCTGGGCATGGTCAACGCCGATCCCGAGTTCCACAAGACCCCGCAGGTGATCAACGGTTTCTCCGACCTGCTGGTGGAGGTGTTCGGCGAGAGCATCGGCAAGCACGCCCGCTCCGCGGTGGGCATGGTGACGCTCCCCAACGGGATTCCGGTCGAGATCGAGTCCATCTACGAGGTCGAATGATCGACTGCGTGGACGGCCACCCTTCGACGCACTGTTCCGCGCGTTCGACGGAATGGTCGACAACCTGCATGGCGCGACGTCGCGGAAACCCGCAAACCCCTGGAAAGACGCTACCTTGCCGCAACGACGGCCGTTGGCACGAAAGATGCTTCCTTTAGGCGGCAGCAATTTTGAGGAGGTAGCTCAATGCTCTGTAAACCGTCTCGTTCCACATGCATGAAGGCGTTGGGCGTGTGCGCGGTGTTGCTCGCCGTGATCGCCCTGGCCGGCGGGTTCAGCCGTCCGCCTCTCAACGCATCGACACAGCCCGCGGCCACGGAACCGCGGCCCGTGAACACCATCGTCAATCTGGTCAAGCAGGTGAGCCCCGCGGTGGTCAACATCACCGCCAAGGGCGATACCCAGGCAGCCAGCATGTCCGAACGCTTCGGCCATCAGTTGCCCGAGGCGTGGCGCAAGTTCTTCGAGGCGCCGCCGTTCTCCATGCCCAACCCCTTCGGGACGCCCGAGGCCCCTTCCCGGCCGAGAAGGAGCCGCTCCTTCGGTTCCGGCGTGATCATCGACGGGAAAGGCCTGATCCTGACCAACCACCACGTGGTCAGCGGCCGGGAGAACATGACCATCACCGTCACCCTCTCCGACGATAACGAGTTCGAGGGGGAAATCATCGGCACGGACGAAAAGACCGACATCGCCCTGATCCGCATCAACCCCGGCTACAACCTGCCGACGGTGCCGCTGGGGAATTCCGACAGTCTGGAGATCGGTGAGGGCGTGCTCGCCATCGGCAACCCGTTCGGCCTCGACCGTACGGTGACGTCGGGTATCGTCAGCGCCAAGGGACGGCGCATCGGCGCCGGGCCCTACGACAACTTCATCCAGACCGACGCCTCCATCAACCCGGGCAACTCCGGCGGCCCCCTGATCAACCATCGCGGGGAGGTGGTGGGCATCAACACCGCCATCTACAGCCGCGGCGGGGGCAACGTGGGTATCGGCTTCGCCATCCCCATCAACCTGGTCAAGGAGGTGCTGCCGGGGCTCCGGAGCGACGGCCGGGTCACGCGCGGCTGGCTGGGCGTCTCGCTGCAAAAGGTGACGCCCCTCTTGGCGGAATCCTTGGGCATCGGTGAAGCGCGCGGCGCGCTCGTGGCCGAAGTGCTGCCGGACACGCCCGCGCAAGAAGCCGGGTTCAAGGTGGGTGACGTCATCGTGGAGTTCGACCGGCAGCCGGTCAAGGCATCCGGGGATCTTCCGATCATCGTCGCCCGAACCCCCGTGGGCAAGGCCGTGGACGTGAAGGTCGTGCGTGACGGCGACGAGCGCATGCTCCGGGTCGAGATCGGCGAGTTGCTGGACGAAAAGGCCGTGGGGGCCGTGGAACAAGGCTCCGACCTGGGACTGACCGTCGTAGAGGTGACCGACAACGTCGCCAAACGGTTCTCCCTGAAGCGTGCCGCGGGCGTGCTGGTGACCGGAGTCAAGCCGGGCAGTCCCGCGGACCAGGCGGGGTTGCGCCGGGGAGACGTGATCCTGGAGATGAACCGGACGGCCATCCCCAACTTGGCGGCCTACAAGAAGGCGCTGGAGTCGCTCGACAAGGGCGGCAACGCGCTGTTTCTCGTGCAACGCGGCGACGCCAGGCGATTCTTCGTCGCCAGGGGCTGACGGGCCGGCGACCGACGCGTTTCGGTGCGAAGCCGGAACACCGTGCCGGACACGACACTAGACCGGAGGCCGATGGGACAAGAGCAGTCCCATCGGCTCTTGTCGTGGGAGGGTCCGTTGCGGGGAGCCAGGCCGGTTGCCAAGTTGCTGGCCGGTTGTATAATGAAATCCTGTACGCAGGTCGGACGGGACCAACTGAAGCCCGTCGCCCACTGAAATGAAACGCGCTTCGCTGGTACCCTACTTCCTCGCCTCTGTCCTGCTGCTCGCGGGGCTTTTCTCTCTCTACGTGTTCTACGAGAGCCGCTGGCTCGAGGAAGAGTTGGTGCGACAGGTGAAGGTCAAGGCACTGGCCCTCACCCGCACCATGGAGACCAGCGCCAAGAAGTCCATCAAGGGAAACGCGCTGATCGAGGAGCTGGTGCGGCAGCGGCTGTTGGACAACGCGCGCCTGATCGACCGGCTGCTCACCGCCAACGCACCCGCGCCGCTGGTGCAGCGCATCAGCACCATCAACCAACTGCACAAGGTCGAACTCCTCGACCTTCAGGGACGGCCCTGGGTATCGCACACCGGAACCGCACCCCCCGACGTCGAGGGCCTCCTGGCCGAGTTGCGCGAACGGTGGTCGAGCCAGGAATCCACGGTGCACATCTGGGGCCGGCTCTGGTCCCAGCCGCGGGGACAGGCGCCCACTCTCCCGCAGCACGAGTTCTGGGAAGACAGCGTGTTCGGCGTCGCGCTTGAAGCGCGCAGCTTCCCGGGATTCATCGCCATTCACGCGGACGCCGCCTACATGCTGAAGCTGCAGCGCGAGATCGGCGTGCAGCGCCAGATCCAGGACCTCGGGCGGCAGGAAGGCATCCACCACCTGGCGCTCCTGGACAACGACTTCACCGTGCTCGCCCATACCGACGCGGCGCTGGCCGGGAACCGGATGGTGGACGACCTGAGCGCACGGGCGCGCGTCACCGATCGCTCGGCCCATCGGATCGTGGACACGGAGGAGGGTGGGCGGCGCTATGAGCTGGTGAAGCCGGTGCGGCTGGATGGCGACCCCATGGGCTTTCTCAGGATCGGCGTGTCCATGGACGTGGTGGACGCGGCGTGGTGGAAGAGCCTCTGGTCCATGGTGGGCCTGGGATGCGGCATCCTGGGGCTGGGCGTGCTCGGATTCGCGGCGATCCTCTACAACCAACGCTTCCACATGCAGGAGATCAAGGCGCTGGAAGCGGAAGTGGACCGGCGCGAGCACCTGTCCATGATGGGCAACCTGGCGGCCACGGTGGCCCACGAGGTGCGCAATCCGCTGAACGCCATCTCCATGGGGTTGCAGCGCCTCAAGGGGGAGTTTCAGCCGACGCAGGACGAGGGCGAATACAGCCGCTTCATCGAGTTGATGCGCGCCGAGGTACACCGCCTCAATGCCATCGTCGAGGAGTTCCTGACGCTGGCGCGGCCGTTGAACATAAAGCCGGACCTCGTCAAGGTCGACCAGTTGTTGAAGGACCTCACCACCCTGACCGGAGGCGACGCCGAGTCCTCCGGGGTGGAGATCGCGGTGGTGCATCACGGCCCGCGACCGGTGGTCAAGGCCGACCCGGACTACCTCAAGCAAGTGCTCCTGAACCTCATTCTCAACGGCCTCCAGGCCATGCCCGAGGGAGGCAAGCTGACCATCGAGACATCGATTCGCGACGGCAAGATGCGGCTCTCGGTGAGCGACACCGGCGTGGGTATCGCAAAGGAGAACCAGGCACGCATATTCGAGCCGTACTTCACCACGAAGTCCGAAGGCTCCGGATTGGGGCTCCCCATCGCTCGAAGGATCGTGGAGAGCCATGGCGGCACCATCGAGGTGACCAGCCAGACCGACGCGGGCACGCGGTTCGACATCGTTCTTCCGCTCGATCATACACTGACTTGAGCCCCTGCTCCCCACGAGACGCGCGGCGGGTTGCCGCCGGAGCGCACGGGCGACGAACGTAGACATGACTGAACAGGCATATCGGGCAGACCTCGGCGCACAACCGCCGCGCCGGCGCGAAGCATCGCTCGACGACCGTTTCCACATCATGGTGGTGGACGACGAGCGTACGCAGCTCGAGTTCGTCGGCGGCTTTCTCGGCAAGGCCGGCTTCGAGGTTGCGCTCATGGGAAGCGCGGCCGAGGCGTTGGAGCGGTTTCGCGGGGAGGCTTTCGACCTGGTGCTGACGGACCAGCGCATGCCCGAGATGTCGGGCCTCGACCTCTTGAAGCAGTGCCGGGCACTGGATCCCGAAGTCGCGGTGATCATCATGACGGCGTACGGCAGCATCGAGACCGCCGTCTCCGCCATGAAGGAAGGCGCCACCGACTACCTGACCAAACCCCTCAACCTGGAAGAGCTGCGGCTGCGCATCGATCGGGTCAAGCGGAGCCACCAGCTCCTGCGCGAAAACACCGAGTTGCGGGAGGCCTTGCTGGAACGCCATCGCATCGAGGGCGTCATCGGCGAGAGCGGACAGATGCAGGAGGTGCTGGATCTGGTGCGGCGCGTGGCCCCGAGCGACGCCACCGTCCTCCTGCGCGGCGACAGCGGCACCGGCAAGGAGCTGATCGCCAAGGCCATCCACTACGCCAGTGCCCGCAGGAACGGACCGCTGGTCAAGGTCAACTGCGCCGCGCTGCCGGAAACCCTGCTGGAATCGGAATTGTTCGGACACGAGAAGGGATCCTTCACCGGAGCCTTCGCCACGCGCAAGGGCCGCTTCGAGATCGCCGACAAGGGCACGCTGTTCCTCGACGAGATCGGCGACCTGCCCGCCCATATCCAGGCCAAGCTGCTGCGCGTGCTGCAGGAACGCGAGTTCGAACGCGTGGGCTCCAACCAGGCCATCACCAGCGACGTGCGCATCATCACGGCGACCCACCAGGACCTCGAACAACTCATGCGCCAAGGCGGCTTCCGCGAGGACCTCTACTACCGGCTCAACGTGGTCACCATCATCCTGCCGCCGTTGCGTGAACGCCGCCAGGACATCCCCCCCCTCATCGACCACTTCCTCCACAAGTTCGCCGAAAAGAACGGCAAGACGATACAGGGTTTCTCCCGCGAGGCGCGTGACGCGCTGCTGCGCTACGACTATCCCGGCAACGTGCGCGAACTGGAGAACCTGGTCGAACGGGCCACCGTGCTCACGCGCGACGACGTCGTCGGAATCGGCGAAATGCCGCTGACGATCAAGGAGGCGCGCCCCGGCGCCGGCGACCAGACCAACCTCTCCGCCGCCGTCGAAGGGATGGAAAGGCGCATGATCGTCGAGGCCCTCGAGGCCGCGGGCGGCATCCAGACCAAGGCCGCGGACAACCTCGGCATCAGCGAACGCGCCCTACGCTACAAGCTGCGAAAATACGGCCTGCGCGACGACAAGTGACGCGCGCGCCGCTCCTGCGGGTCGAGCCTGACGGGGTGCTTGACAAGGATTATTTTCAATGATACCGTAGGTTGTTGCTGGCTTTCCTCAAGGACGAGTGCTTAGTCGTATTGCTTGATCCTGGTGGTCCCCAGGGACTGCCTCAACAAATCATATCAGAATCGTGCTGGATCCGCCGATCCTTCGATAACGTTGAAGCAACGTCAATGTCATCGCGAGGGCGGCGGATATTTTTAACCTACGGATCGTCGGTGTGCCTTTCGGTTCGGAGGAGCTTGGCCCTTCGACCGGTGGCGTAGCGAAAACTGTGGAAGCCAAAATGATGGAGAGAGCCTTGAACATCGAAGACACCGAGGACGCGATGGACGACTCGATCGACGAGCTTGACGATATCGCCATCGGCGAAGTCGAGGAGGAGGAGGAGCAGCAGCAGCAGCCGGCGACCTTCTCCGAGGAGTCCCCGCCGAGCCAGGTGCCGGTGGACAACGACCGGGTGGACGACAAGACCGACCCGGTCTCCCTCTACCTGCGCGACATCGGCTCCACGCCACTGTTGACCCGGGAGCGCGAGGTACAGCTCGGGATGCAGATGGAGGAGGGCCAGGAGGAGTACATCGCCAGCGTCATCGCCGCGCCCTACACGGTCCGGCGCGTCCTCGATCTGGCCGAAGAGGTCCGGCACAACGAGACTCCCTTGAACCGCGTGCTCATGGCCGGCGATGACGGGGAGGCCTTCGACGAGACGGCCGAGCGGCGCCGCTTTCTCAAGGGCGTCACGGTGCTGCGCGGGCTCTTGCGCGAGCGGGAGCGCATGCAGGCCGAGATGGCGCGGAAGCGGACCTCCCAGAAGCGGCGCGCGGCCCTGACCGTCGATCTGGACAAGAAGCGGGTGCGAATCAACGACACGGTGAAGGCGCTGCGCCTCTCCAAGGAGTGGATCGACGATATCGGCGTCAGCCTCAAGGAGTCGCAACGGACGTTGGCCGAGCTGGCACGGCAGGCGAGCACGCATGCGCGCGGCAACGCGGCCAAGCGGATCGCGGCCGACATCGAGGCCGTCGAAGAGGCCCTGGGGTCTTCCGCCGCCGACATCGTGAGTCAGGTGAAGGCCATCACCGCCGCCGAGTACAAGGCCGCGTCGGCCAAGAAGATCCTCATCGAAGCCAACCTGCGTCTGGTGGTGAGCCTGGCGAAGAAGTACGGCAACCGCGGTCTGCAGTTCCTCGACCTGATTCAGGAAGGCAACGTGGGACTCATGCGCGCCGCCGAGAAATTCGACTACCGGCTCGGGTACCGGTTCTCCACCTATGCCGGCTGGTGGATCCGGCAGAGCATCACGCGCGGGATCATCGACTCCGCGCCGACGATCCGCATCCCCGTGCACATGATCGAAACCCGAAACAAGCTCATCCGCGCGCACCGCTCGCTGCACCGCAAGCTCGGACGGGAGCCGCAGCCGGATGAGGTCGCCACAGAAATGGGGCTTACCGCGGACGAGATCCGGAGACTGATGCGCATCGTGAAGGAGCCGGTCTCGCTGGAAACTCCCATGGGCGACGACGAAGAGAGCCGGCTCGGCGACTTCGTCGAGGACAAGCACGTTCCCAAGCCCCTGGAGGAGACGATTCACGCCAACCTGCGTGACAAGGTCAAGAAGGCGTTGGCCACGCTGCCGCCGAGAGAGGAAGCCGTCTTGCGCTACCGCTTTGGTATCGGCGAGGTGCGGGACTACACCCTCGAGGAATTGGGCGAGCGCTTCTCGCTCACCAGGGAGCGCATCCGCCAGATCGAGCAGCGTGCCCTGAGGAAGCTCCGCACCACGGTGGCGGGATTCAACCTCCAGGACTGAGCATCGTTCCCGGCCGGACCGGCGTGACCCATCGCCGTATCCTCCAGCCAACAGACAAAAAGGGCCGCCCGTCGGGACGGCCCTTTTTTACGCCGCCGATCCGTGGACCACGCGTACGGTGCTTGCCTGGGGGCCTTGCTGGCCCTCCTCTTCCGTAAAGTGAACGCGAGTCCCCAGCGTCAGGCGGTCGAAGCCGTCCACCACGCTGTTCCCGTGAAAATAGATCTCACGCCCGTCGCTGGTCTCGATGAAGCCGTAACGTTCGGCCGCGAAGAGCTTGCTGACCCGGGCCGGCGGTTCCGCCGCATGCGTCTTCACTTCACCGCGCCGGCGGCGCGCGTATTCCTGGAGTTGCCGGCGAGCGGCGTCAAAGGCATCGCGAATCGCCACCTGCACGTCGTGGTGCGCCGCGGCTCGGCCGCTGTCCCGGTTCACCACCAACTCCCCGCCCGGCACCGTCAGATCGATGCGCACGTTGTAGAGCCGCCCCTTCTGGTGGTGACGGTGCGGCGCCCCGACCACTATCCTGCAGCCGGTGATGCGGTCATGGAACTGGTCGAGCTTGGCCGCCTTCTCGCGTATGGCCTGCTCAATGGCGCGAGAGGGCTCCATGTCGCGGAAAGTCACTTGTGGTTCGAGTTTCATCGGTCCCTCCTCGTTTTCTTTTCTATCGTCTTGGACAATACTGCGCAAATCACGCCTGCTTCCCTTCAGCCTTCCGCTCATGAGCGACTCGTTACGCAACCTCGTCTCCCCGGCCCAACGGCGGCGGCTTGAACGCCTCGCGCGGCGGGCGGCATCTCCCGAAACCGCGCTGGTACAACTCGGCCGGCTGCTGGAGGAAGGCGGTCCCGGTCCCCTGCCCGACCTCGCGCCACGGGAACAGCGCATGCTGCTCCAACTCCTGGGCGGCAGCACCTACCTGGGCGGCATCCTCATCCGCGCGGCGGACGCCTGGGGCGAGACCTTTGCGAAGGCGATCCACACGAAGGCAAAGTCACGCGCGCGGCATTCCGCCGATTTCGGCGTCCTCGCACCTGACGCAACCCCGGGTGACCTCCACGCCAGGCTGCGCCGCCACAAGCGCCGGGAATACCTGCGCATCGGCGCCCGCGACCTCGTGGGGCTGGCCCCGGTGGAGGAAACCACCGCGGAGTTGAGCACCCTGGCGGACTTCTCCCTCGACACGGCCTACCGGTTCTGCCGCCGGGACCTTGAACGGCGGCACGGCCGGGTGCGCGTGCCGGGGACGTCGCGCCGCAACCGTTTCGTCATCCTCGGCATGGGCAAGCTCGGCGGACAGGAGCTCAACTTCAGCTCCGACATCGATCTCATCTACCTGTACGAGACCGCCGAGCCCGCCACGCCGCGGGCGCTTCCGCCGCTGGAGTTCTTCAGCCGGCTGGCCGAGGATTTGACCCGCGCCATGGGCGAGGTCACCGAGGACGGCGTCGTGTTCCGCACGGACCTGCGGCTTCGGCCCATGGGAAGCCAGGGACCGAGCGCGCAGCCCATGGACGCGGCGGCGCTCTACTACGAGTCCTGGGGCCAGTGCTGGGAACGGTCGGCGTTGATCAAGGCCCGGCCCGTGGCCGGCGACATCGAGCTGGGCGAGGCGTTCCTGGAGGACGTCCGGCCGTTCGTCTATCGCCGCTACCTCGACTTCTCCACCGTCGAGGAGCTGCGCGAAATGAAGGCGCGCATCGAGCGCCAACAGCTCGCCGGCGGCGACGGCGCGCAACGCAACGTCAAGCTCGGGCACGGCGGCATTCGCGAAGTGGAGTTCTTCACCCAGGCGCTGCAACTGGTGAACGGCGGATACGACGCGCGCATTCGGCGGCGCAACACTCTCGACGCGTTGGCGGGGCTCGCCCGCCACGGCTATGTGCCGGCGCAGGAATGCGAGGCCCTGAGCGCGGGCTACCGTTTCCTGCGGAACGTGGAGCACAAGATCCAGATCCTGGCCCATCAGCAGACCCACGCAATCCCCGACGGCGCCGCCGACGAGCGGACGCTGGCGCGGCGGCTGGGCTACCTGGAACCGGTGGATGGAGAAGAGCAGGCGTTTTGGCGGGACTACCGCGTCCACACCGACGTCGTGCACGCATCCTTCCAGCGGCTCTTTTACGGCGCACGCCGGGAGACCGTCGCGCACGGCGAGCGTCCGGGAGCAGAGGTGTGGCTCGACCTCGACCGGCGGGAAGTGGTGGTCCAGGCACTTGGGGGACGCGGCTTCGCCGATCCCGACAAGGGCTACCGGGACCTTCTGGCGGTGCGTGACGGAAGCGGCGCCACGCCTCCCGGCCCCAAGCGCCGCAAGGTCATGCGCGACCTGATGCCGGCCCTGATGGAGGCCATCGTGGCGTCGGGGGAACCGCAGCAGGCGCTGCACCACATGGCCGGGTTCGGCTGCCGCATCGGCGCACGCACGGGTTTTCTCACCCTGCTGGCGGAGAATCCCAAGACCACGCGGCTGCTCATCGACCTCTTCGCTCACAGCCGGTTCCTTTCCGAACTGTTCGTGAACCGTCCCGAGCTGCTCGACAGCCTCATCCGGGTGGACCTCACCCGGGTGGTGAAGACTCGGGCGGAGATGCTGGAAGAGCTCCGGACCGCCATGGCGGAGGCGCGCGACCTGGAGGACAGTCTGGACCGCCTGAGACGCTACCGCGTCGAGGAGTTCCTTCGGCTCGGCCTCCACGATCTCGGCGGAGAGCTGGACTTCGACGATGCCGTCGCGCAACTGACCGCTCTGGCCGAGGCCTGTCTGGAGGCGGCCCTCGCTCTGGCCGGGAGCGAGATGGAGCGCCGGCATGGGGCGCCGGAACCTGGACGGTTCGCGGTGGTGGCCATGGGGAAACTCGGCGAGCGGCAGCTCGATTACAACTCCGACCTCGACCTCATCTTCCTCTACGATGAGCCCGAGAAGCCGCGGACCAGGGGCGCACGGTCGGATTCGCTGTCGTCCCACGAGTACTACGTCAGGCTCGGACAGACGCTCATGACCTGCCTCTCCGCGCCCACCGCCGAGGGCATCGCCTATCAGCTCGACATGCGGCTGCGGCCCTCCGGGCGTTCTGGACCGCTGGTCGCGTCTCTCGACGCCTTCCGCCGCTACCACGAGACCAGCTCGCAGTTGTGGGAAAGGCAGGCGCTGATCCGGGCGCGCTTCGCCGCCGGGGACGCGGACCTCGGCGCCGAGGCCGAGGACATCGCCGAGCGTTTCGCCTTCCAGGACGACTTCGGTCGGCAAGACGTGCGGGAGATTGACCACCTGCGCATGCGCATGGAGCGGGAGCTGGCGCGCGAGGACGGTTCCCGTTTCGACGTGAAGGCGGGGCGCGGCGGGCTGATCGACGTGGAGTTCCTGGTGCAAATGCTGCAGTTGCGTTTCGGGCACGAACACGCCGCGTTGCGCCAACGGGACACACTGGGCGCGGCGGCCGCGCTACGGGAGTTGCGCCTCCTCGGCGCCCGGGACTACCGGATTCTGGTGGAAGGATATACCTTCCTGCGCCGCCTGGGCCATCGCCTGCGGATCGAGCGGGATCAGGACACCCACGTCCTGGAACGCGAGCCGGGCCGGCTTCGGGCCGTGGCCCTGGCCCTCGGCTACGGGGAGAAGCGGCGCGGGTCGCCGGGCGCTGCCCTGCTGCGGGACTACGAAAAACGCCGGGAGCGCGTCCGCGCCTGCTACGAAAGGTTCTTTCCGGAGGCCGACTGAACGACGGCAACCGGGCGGCTACTCGTCCAGCATCTCCGCCAGGTCCGTCACCACGAAGTCCGCGCCGTTCTCGCGAAGGTCATCGGCGTCGCCGTGCCGGTCCACGCCGATGACCAGGCCGAAGCCGCCCCGGCGGCCGGCCTGAACGCCGGAAAGGGCATCCTCCACCACCACCGCTCTCTCCGGGCGGACGCCCAGCTCTTGGGCGGCCCTGAGATAGGTGTCGGGCGCGGGCTTTCCGGGGATGCGGAGCCGCTGGGCGATCTCGCCGTCCATCCGCATGTCGAACAGGTCCTCGATGCCCGCAACCTCCATGATGGACTTGCAGTTCTTGCTGGAGGACACCACCGCCGTCTTGATGCCCAGGCCGCGGAGTGCCCGGGCCCAACGGATGGTGCCGTCGTACGTCTCCGCCCCTTCCGCCTTCAGCACCTCGTTGAACAGCCGGTCCTTGCGATTGCCGAGGCCGCACGCGCTCGATGCCGACGGAGGGTCGTCCGGGTCGCCGTCGGGTAACTCGATTCCCCGCGACTCCAGGAAGCTCCGGACCCCGTCGTAGCGGGGCTTGCCGTCCACGTACCGCTTGTAGTCGCCGTCCGGGTCGAAAGGCACGAAGGCTTCGCCGGTGTCCGCGGCGCGCTGCCGCAGATACTCGTCGAACATCTTTTTCCAGCACACGGAGTGGACCCGGGCGGTGGAGGTCAGCACGCCGTCGAGATCGAACAGGACGGCATCGAAGTCGTCGGCGGTCACTCGAGGGTGCGGGCTCACGATGCCTCCTCCTTCAGCCTGGAGAGGATCGCCTCCCCCACGTTCTCGACCCGGCCCACCCCCGACACCTTGATGTAACGCGGCGCCGCCGGGTCGCCCCGATCCTGCCAGCGGGTGTAGTAGTCCACCAGCGGCGCGGTCTGCTCGCCGTAGACCTCCAGCCGCCGGCGCACCGTCTCCTCCCGGTCGTCGTCCCGCTGCACGAGTTCCTCCCCGGTGACGTCGTCCTTGCCTTCGGTCTTGGGCGGGTTGAACGCCACATGATAGATGCGCCCCGATGCCGGGTGCACGCGCCGTCCGCTGAGCCGGGTGACCACCTCCTCGGGGGGCACATCGATCTCCACCACGTGGGTCACCGGGATGTCGTTTGCCCGCAACGCCTCCGCCTGGGCCAGCGTCCGCGGGAATCCGTCGAAGAGAAACCCGTCGCGGCAATCCGGATCCTGGATGCGCTCCTTGATGAGATCCACGATGATCTCGTCGGATACGAGCCGGCCCGACTCCATCACGGACTTGACCCGCGCTCCCAGCGCCGTGCCTTCCTTGACCGCCGCCCGCAGCATGTCGCCGGTGGATATCTGGGGGATGCCGAACGCCGCAACGATGGACTCCGCCTGAGTTCCCTTGCCCGCTCCAGGCGGACCCAACAAGATGATACGCATGAAGGCGCTCTCCAATAGCCGCTCGCACCGGGCGTTTTCCCGACGCCCCGGACCGAGCGGCCGTACAAGGACGGAATTACCGGAGGCTTTCGTGCGGCGTCTCACGCGTATGGTGACACGCCGCACGACGGTCTTGACGAGTGGAAACCCGCAAAAGGTGAAGAAAACCAGTAACATGAATACCGTGGACCATCAAGGCGAAGGACCGCCGGACACCCTGCCGGAAGGGCCGTAGGGAAAACTGGCAACCGCCCGGCGAATGCCGTACAATGTGAACAGGGGAAGGGTTCGAAGGGCCGGACCGTTGCCCCTCATGGCGGCAGCGACAACGGGAGACCCTCATGCCCAACGCGGGGACCGACGACAATCCTCTCAGAGTTGCCATCATCGGTTCGGGTCCGGCGGGCTTCTACGTCGTCGAACGCTTGTTCAAAGAGCAGGGTCTGAGCGTCGAGGTCGACATGTTCGACGAGCTGGCGACCCCGTTCGGCCTCGTGCGCGGGGGCGTCGCTCCCGATCATCAGAAGATCAAGTCGGTGGTGCGGGTCTACGACCGGGCGGCGCGAAAGCCCAACTTCCGCTTCTATGGCAACGTGTGTTACGGCAGGGACGTTCACCTGACCGATCTCACGGCCCACTACCACCAAGTCTGCTTCACCACCGGCGCCCAGACCGACCGCAATCTCGGCATCCCGGGCGAAGACCTCGAGGGCAGCCACGCCGCCACCGAGTTCGTGGCGTGGTACAACGGACACCCCGACTACCGCGACCGCCGCTTCGACCTGTCCGGTGAGAACGCCGCGGTCATCGGCGTCGGCAACGTGGCCATCGACGTGGCCCGCATCCTGTGCCGGTGCCACGAGGAGCTGGCCGTCACCGATATCGCCGACTATGCGCTGGAAGCGCTCCGGGAGAGCCGTATCCGGAACGTCTATCTCATCGGGCGACGGGGACCGGCCCAGGCCGCCTTCACGAATCCCGAGATCAAGGAGATGGGAGAGCTGGCGGACGCCGACGTGGAGGTGCTGCCGGAAGAGGCCCGACTCGATGCTCTCAGCCAGGCCCACGTCGACGCCCATGGGGACAAGGCCCTGGTCCGGAAGCTCGAAATCCTCCAGAGTTACGCCGGCCGGGCGCCCACCGGAAAATCGCGCCGGCTCAGCATCCGCTTCCTGCTTTCGCCGACGGAGCTCATCGGCGACGCGGACGGCCAGGTACGCGCTGTCCACCTGGTACGGAACGAGCTCTACGCCGACAACGGCGGCTTGCGGCCGCGCGCCACCGCGGTTACCGAGACCATCCCGGCGGACATCGTCTTCCGTTCCGTCGGCTACCTCGGCGTGGCGCTGCCCGGAGTCCCGTTCGACGAGCGGCGCGGCGTGATCCCCAACGACAGGGGCCGCGTGCTGGCCGGGCAAGGCAAAGGGCCCCTCGTCGGCCTCTACGCGTCCGGGTGGATCAAGCGCGGCCCCAGCGGCGTCATCGGCACCAACAAGCCCGATGCCGGGGAAACCGTCGAACGCATGCTGGAAGACCTGCAGGCCGGCGCGGTGTTGGACCCGGCCCACCCCGAGGTAGCCGGCGCCGAGCGGCTGGTACGGGAACGCCGGCCCCAGTACGTGTCCTACCAGGACTGGCTCCGTCTCGACGACATCGAGACCGCGCGCGGCAAGGCAAGCGGACGGCCCCGGGTCAAGCTCACCCGCACCGAGGACATGCTGGCGGCGCTGAAGGGAGCGGGCGCGTGAAGGCAATCTTCTCACTCGCGTCCCGGATCTCCGTCTCGTAGTCGCCGCGCGGCCGTCCCCTCCGGAAGAGAACCTCCTTCACCGTCCCCATCGCCCTCCTCGAAGTGCGACATTTGTGCTTGACTCCGGCGAATCCTTTCCCTTATTGACAATAATGACTATGTATCGATACGTTTTTTTCTTTGGCGAGACCGCCACCGCCACGGAAAGAACATCGCTCCGTCGCGCCGAAGCACCGGAAGCGGGCCGGGCAATGGACGATCCGATGAAATCGAACCTTGCAGGCGCGCTCATCGCGCCTACCCACCGCCGCGAAGGGCAGACCGGGCCCCGCTTGATGGACGGGCGGCCCCTTCCCCACCCAGATCGTAGCTACACTCTCCCGTGGCCCAGGGTTGCGGCGGTCGAAAGGACCGAGTTTGCGAGCGCCGCCGCCGCCCTCCGGGACGGCAAGACCGGACGGCCGAGGTGGCGATGACGGCCACGCATCCAGCGGCAGGCGCCGCGGAGATCCGCGCGGCGATGAACGAGAGTCGCCGATCGTTCGCGTACATCGGTCTGTTCAGCGCCTTCGTCAACCTCCTGATGCTGACCGGACCCGTCTTCATGCTCCAGATCTACGACCGGGTGCTGCCCTCGCGCTCGGAGGCGACGCTCCTGGCCCTGGTCGGCATCGTGGCGTTCCTGTTCCTGATGATGGGGCTGCTCGACCATTTCCGCGCGCGCGTGCTGGCCCGGGCCGGCGCCCGCTTTCAGGCACGCATGGACCCGCGCGTGCTGGGGGCGATCCTCACCCGCGCGGGCCGGTCGCCGCAGGCGCGCTCCGCGCCGGCGACCGGCCTTGCCGACCTGGAGGCGATGCAGCGATTCGCCTCCGGTCCGGGGCCGTTCGCGTTCTTCGACGCGCCCTGGACCCCGGTCTTCCTGTTCGCCCTGTTCCTGTTCCACTGGATGCTCGGTCTGCTGGCGGTGTCGTCCGGCATCCTTCTTCTCGGGCTGGCGCTGATGAACCAGGCGCGCACGGGGCGGCTGCAGAAGGAGGCGGGAGAAGCCTCGGCGCGGGCCTTCCAGCTCACCGAACAGATGCGCGCCGGCGGGGAGACCGTGCGCGGCCTCGGCATGCGTGGCACGGCCCTCACGCGGCTGGCCGCGATCCGGAACCGGGCGCTGGGGGCGACCATTGCGTCCTCCGACCGCGGCGGGGCCTTCGCGGCGACGACGCGCACGCTCAGGCTGTTCCTGCAGTCGATGATGCTGGGGCTCGGCGGCTGGCTGGCGATTCAGGGATCCATCACGCCGGGGATCATGATCGCGGCTTCGATCCTGCTGGGCCGGGCGCTCGCTCCGATCGACCAGGCGGTGGCTCAGTGGCCGGTTTTGCAGCGGGCGCTGGAAGGCCGGCGCGCGCTCTCGCGCCTGCTTTCGGAGACCCCGGAAGAGCCCTTGGGGACGCCGCTGCCGGCGCCCGATCCGGCGGCGCTCCGCAAGGCGGGGCAGCCGCTTCTGGCGGCGGACAAGCTTTATGTCGGCGCGCCTGGTGCGACGCGCCCGGCGGTACGGGGCGCGTCCTTCGCGCTGCATCCCGGCGCGGCGGTGGGGATCGCCGGCCCTTCCGCGGCGGGCAAGTCGACCCTGGCGCGGGCGCTGGCGGGCGTGTGGACGCCGCTCGCCGGCAAGGTGACGCTGGCGGGTGCGGGGCTCGACCAGTACGGCGAGGCCGCGCTCTCGCGCCATCTCGGCTGGCTGCCCCAGGAAGTGGTGCTGTTCGAGGGGACGGTGGCGGAGAACATCGCGCGGCTCGCGCCCGAACCGGACCCCGAGGCGGTCGTGGCGGCGGCGCAGCACGCTGGCGCGCACGCCATGATCCTCTCGCTTCCGGGCGGCTATGACTTCGAAGTGGCCGCCGGCGGGGCGGCGCTGTCGGGCGGCCAGCGCCAGCGGATCGCGCTCGCGCGGGCCTTCTACGGCGATCCGGCGGTCGTGGTGCTGGACGAGCCGGATGCGCATCTGGACGCGGAGGGGGCAGCGGCGCTCGATCGCGCGGTGGCGGCGCTCAAGGCGCGCGGCGGGGCGGCGGTAATCATCGCCCACCGGGCCAGCGCCTTTGCGGCCTGCGACACGTTGCTGGCCATGGCGGACGGCGCCCTGCGGCCGCTGGAGCCGGCGCCGGCTTCGACGCCGCGGCCGGAGCGACAGCCGGCGCCGGCGACGCAAGTGCCCGTGACGCAGGCGCCCGCGGCACAGGTGGGCGTGACCCGAGTGGCCGGGCCGCCAACGGCCGGGCCCGGGCGACGCCGTACGCTGAAGCTGGTGGACGTCGCGGAGCCCGAGGACGCCGCACCCGTGGACAGCGGGGCCGAAGATGCCGGGTCCGGCGGCGGATCGCCGGGGACAGGCACGTGACGAGGGATCCACAGCGCGGCGAGCCCCTGTTTTCCTCGCGCCGGCCGGTGGTGCTCGGGATGCTCAGCCTGGCGGTGCTGCTCGCCGGCTCGCTGGGCTGGGGTGCGTTGGCTTCGATCTCCGGGGCCGTGATCGCCCTCGGCCGGATCGAGATCGAGAGCCGGGCGCAGGCGGTCGAGCATATTGACGGCGGCACGGTGGCGGCCGTGCGGGTGCGCAACGGCGACCGGGTGGCCGCGCACGACGTGCTGATCCGCCTCGACGACGCGCAACTGCGCAGCCAGGAGGCGATGCTGTCGGCGGAGCACACGGAGCTGGTGGCGCGGCGGAACCGGCTGGAGGCGGAGTACCGCGACGCCGGCGCGATCCACTGGGATGCGGCGCTTGCCCGGCGGGCGGAGTCGGACGGCACCGTGCGCACCATCCTCGACGGGCAGCGGCGGCTGTTCGAAGCGCGGCGCGCTTTGCGGGCGGGGCAGACCGCGCAACTGCGCGAGCGGATCGCCCAGACGCGGCGCCAGATCACGAGCCTGGAGGCGCAACTCGAGGCGGTCCGACGGCAAGCCGCTTTCCTGGCGCGCGAGCTGGAGCCGTTCCGCAAGCTGTTCGCCGAGGGCCGGGTGGAACTCTCGCAACTCATGGACCGGGAGGGGCGGGCCGCGCGGCTCGACGGCGAGGCCGGCGCCATCGGCGCGCGCATCGCGGCGGCGCGCAGCCGGGTGGCGGAGATCGAGCTGCAGATCCTGCAGATCGGCGCCAACGGCATCGTGGAGGCGGAAGGCGAGGCGCGGGAGGTGCAAGCGCTGGAAAACCAGTCGCACGAACGGCTGGTCTCGGTACGGGCCCGCCTGGCGCGCATGGAGGTGCGGGCGCCGGTGGCGGGCGAGGTGTTCGAGATGCGGGTGTTCGCGCCGGCGGAGGTGGTGAGTCCGGGCGAGCCGATCCTGAAGATCCTGCCGGAGGACACGGCGCTGGTGGTGCGGGTGCAACTGGACCCGATCCATATCGACCAGGTGTGGCCGGGACAGGAGGCGGTGGTGCGGTTCCCGGCATTTCCCGCACGCACGACGCCGTCCTTCGAGGGACGCGTGCTGCGGGTGGCGGCGGATGCCAGCCAGGACGAGCGCACCGGGCTCCCCTGGTACGAGGTCGAGCTTGAGATGGGCCGGGCGATCACGTCCGAGACCGAGCGTGGGGCGACGGCTTGGTTCCGCGGGCAATGGCAACGAGGCGCGCTGTGGTACGCCCAAGGCCCCGGAGGCTGGATGGCACGGCAGGACTGGGCGCCGGACTGGCTGCGCGAGCCCCTCTCCGGCGCGGGCGGTGGCGGAATGCAGCGCCCGGATCCGTCACAGGCGCACGCCGCCCCATCCGAGGAGGCAGGCGCGTTGTCGGCGCTGGCGCTGACGCCCGGCATGCCGACCGAGGTGCATCTGCGCACGGGCGAGCGCTCGCCGCTCAGCTACCTGGTCAAGCCGCTCAGCGACTACTTTTCGCGCGCGTTGCGGGAGGAATGAGGCACTGCATGGCCATCGCCTTCAACGCCCTGCGCGCGCTCCTGGCGGGTGCCGCCGCCCTTGCCCTGCTCGCGGGCTGCGCGGTGCGGCCGGCCCCCCTCACCGATGGGGACACCGTGTCGCGGGTGACGCAGGATCGACGCGCGCTGGCCGCCAACCGGCCGGTCCTCGAGGGGCCGCTCACCCTGCATCGCGCCATGGCTTACGCCTTGCTGTTCAATCTGGAAAGACGGGTGCGGACGATGGAGCAGGCGCTGGCGCTGGGCGAGCTGGAAGCCGCCCGGCGCGGCCTGCTGCCCGGGCTTTCGGCGCGCTCCGGGGCGACGACTCGCGGCAATGTCCAGGCTTCGTCGAGCCTATCGATCCTGACCGGACTGGAGTCGCTCAGCGCATCGACCTCCACCGACCGGACGACGCGGACCGGCAGCCTGACGGCGGTCTGGCACGCGCTCGACTTCGGGGTTTCCTATTTTGCGGCGCGGCAGCAGTCCGACCGTGTGCTGATTGCGCATGAGCGCCGGCGCAAGGCCGCGCAAACGGTGCTGGCGGAGGTGCGGCGGGCCTGGTGGCGGGCGGCGGCGGCCGAACGGGCGCTGCAGACGCTCGCGCCGTTGATGGCGCGGGTCAAGGCCGCGCTGGCAGACAGCGCGCGCATGGCCGAACTCGGCGTCCGCTCCCCGCTGGCGGCGCTCCGCTACCGCCGCGCTCTGTTGCGGGCCCGGCGGGATCTGGAACGGCAGCGGCGCGACGGCCGGCGCACGCGGCTGGAGCTGGCCGGGCTCATCGGGTTGGGGCCGGAAGGCCGGGACAGACCGGCCTACCGCCTCGCCCTGCCGGCGGAATCACTGCCGCCGCGGGATCCGGTCCTCGACGCCGCGGCGCTCGAGGTCCTGGCGCTGCGTCAGCGCCCGGAACTGCGCGAGGCGCAGCTTTCCGAGCGCATCGCCGCGGCCGAGGTGAGGAAAGCCCTTCTGCGCATGTTGCCCGGGATCGATCTCAACGCCGGGGCCGAGTTCAGCAGCAACTCGTTCCTGGTGAACAACGATTGGGCGACGCTGGGCGCCCAAGTGTCGCTCAACCTCTCCCAGTGGTACACGGCGCCGGCGGCAATGGCCGCGGCGCGGGCCGGCCGGACGCTCGAGCGGGCTCGTCGAGAGGCGGCGGCCATGGCGGTGCTGACGCAACTCTACGTAGCCCTGGCGGAGTTGGGGGAAGCCCGGGCGCAACATGCGACCGCGAGCCAGATCGCGGAAACACAGGACGGCATCGTCGCCACCTTGCGCTCCGGCGCGCGGCTTGGAGTGGCGGACGAGCTTGAGGCGACCCTGGCCGAGCTCGAGGCGGTGCAGACGGCGTTGACCCGCGACCTCGCCTACGCGGCGATCGAGGACGGCTTCGGGCGCGTCTTCGCTGCCGTGGGCGCCGATATCGTGGTCGACGGCGCGCCCGTCTCGACCCCGGAGGATCTCGCCGCGGTCATCGCGGCCGCGGAAGCGGGATGGATGCGGGGCGAAGTCGCCATGCAGCGCTTTCCCGAACGGCGCACGAAATCCGACGGACTCTGATCTCGAGAAGGGTGATCCACCATGAGCGATGTAACGGACAAACGGATCAACGCGGCAAGGATCGATGCTCTCTCGACCGACCCGGAGGGGACGGATCTGTCGGAGAGTGTCGATACCGCCGGCCGAGTCAGCGTCGGTGGTTCGGCGACGGGAGTGATCGACCATGGCGGGGACCGGGACTGGTTCGCGGTGACGCTGGATCAAGGCCACACCTACCGCTTCGACCTCGAAGGCGCGCCCACCGGCGCCGGAACCCTGCCCGACGCCTATCTG